>JAJRUW010000021.1 GCA_024277615.1 Fidelibacterota bacterium
CCTTTGCTTCGCAGCCGGATAACCTGCTTTCGACGCTGATGCAATTCTACTGGTGATTGTTTTCTGGCATCTTCTTTATTCATGAATTATTCGACTATCTTATATGCTATTTGTTCCCATTATTTATCTTCCGAGTCTATAATATGGTCAATGATGTTTTCCACCCGGGCCACATCTTCCAGCATGGATTCACACTTTGATTCCAGGTAGGCACCATCAATTCCTTTAGAATTTTTAATTAATATATTTTCAAGACCCATCGATATACTGGCAAGCGGTTGATTAATTTCGTGTGCCATCCCGGAGGAAAGTTCACCCAGGGATTCTAATTTTGATTTCTGGATTAAAGCCTGCTGCTGGAATCTATGTTTATTCAGTTCTTGCAGCAATCTATGCTCCAGGCCGGAAGAGAGAGATTCCAGTTTTTTTTCTGTTTCTTTTAAGACAGTGATGTCTCGCGAGATTCCGAAAATCAGTTCAATTTCCCCTTCTCTATTTTTAATAGGGGATAAATTGGTATCCAACCACAAAGTCTTATTATGGAGGTCAATTTTTGTTTGTTTTCGAAGGGGTTTTCGGCCGCTTATAATTCTCTTTAATCCAAATTTGAGCAATCGTGTTGTCGTTGTATCAGGCCAGTCAAATAGATTCGGTGAGGAATATCCATTCTTTCCAATCTCAAAAATATATCCGGCATGCTTATTATAAAAAAGTATCTCACCTTCGGGAGTTATGATAAAAATGGCATCAGTCACATTTTCCGCTAAGAATTTGAATCGTTCTAAGCTTATTTCCAATTTTTCCTTAATGATCTTCTGCTGTGAGATATCTTTGATATAACCATTATAGAAAACATCTCCGTTTTCTGAGGCGATCAAATTACCCGATAAGGAAATCCAGATTTGAGTCCCGTCCTTTTTATTAAATAGAACTTCTTCATCCTCGACAGATAATTGTTTATGAATTTGATCTATTAATACCTGTCTTCTATCTGCGCTCGCATAAAGGTCGGCAGTATTGACCTTTAATAGTTCACTTTTTGAACTGTAGCCCAGCAGCTTAGCGAGATATTTGTTAACCTTAATAAGTTTACCGCCGGGCTTTGACCTGAATAGTCCCAAATGAATATTATCAAAAAGCGATTGATACAATTGCGTGGCCTTTTTCATTTGTGACTCAATTTTCAAACGATCGGTTAAATCCCTGAAATTATAAATAACCGCTTGTTGCCCGTACCAGTATATTCTGGTCGGAGTGATGTCTATGTACTTGTTTTTTCCTTTATTGGTAATCGTGTTTATGCTCGATTTATAAGTAGTCTCGTTCAGCGCAGGGTTTCGTTTTTCACCGATATTCTCCGAAGCGGGAGTGATTCCAATTATCTCCGTGATATCCAGATTTGCCAATTCATCCGTTGAAAAACCAGTGAGTTTTGCAGCGGAATCGTTGGAAAATAATATTTTGTTATTCACATCGCTAATAATTATGCCGTCAGGTGTGCTATTTAAAAAATCAATGAAATTTTGCCGGGTCTGCTGATTCTGCCGGTGGAATTGTTTTTCCTGAATGCATTTTTGGATACATAAATACAGTTCATTAATTGAGACTGGTTTTTTTAAAAAATTATCTACGCCGTACTGCAATGCTTTAATAGTGGAATCAACTTCTGCAGCTGCTGTGATAATGAGACAGATTGTTTCCGGATGGGCCTTTTTGATCTTTTGTATCAGCTCCAAACCATCCATACCCGGTAAGATTAAATCCGTCACGAGTACATCGAAATGATCTTCATCGAATAATTTTGCCGCTCGTTCTGCAGTGGGAGATGTGAAAATCTCCAGCTCCCCTTTTAAGGCTGTCAGACCCCGCCGGAGTGAATTTCTGAGTTGGGCCTCATCCTCAACTAACAGAATTTTAGATTTGACCTTAATTTTATGGTTTGGAGTTATCATTGCAATAAACATTATTATTTAAATATAGTAGATAAATATTCAATCTTTATCTATCTGAAGTTTAAAACTAAAATTGGGTTAATCTCAAGATTTTTCTATCATTAGTTAAGAAACAACTCATTAATACTAATGACATTCATATAAAAACCATTTATGGTGATTTTTTTATCTTCCCTTTATAAATTGATCAGGAAACCCCAAAGTCCTTTAAAATCCTGATTATTTTTCAATCGTTGATCTGACTTCCTGCTAACCCGGCGAATTGCACATCAGGAATTGGCCTCGTCGTTGAGCATAGATTCCAAATATCATTTTCACTGCATCTGCGCTAAGATATCAGCAGAATTACCCCTTTAGTTGTAGGATACCACAGCTCTCCGTAGGACTGAACCCGATACCATAATCAAGTAATTCGCACACCACAATCAGGGTTGGGCTGATTAGTCAGATGGTCAATATCTCAATAATATTACGCCGGAGAATGAAACATGGGAATCCGAAAAATCAAAAGAGGTCTGAAAAAATGAAAATATACATCGTAGCGAATTCGGAAGTGATCACCAGGGAATTGTTAAACATATTTCCTGAGGATTTTCTGAAGGGCACTACTTTGGACACCGACCTCTTTGATCAGGCCCTGGAAACAGTTATGAGCCTGAACTCCTGCACTAATTTGAACGATACGGAAATCTTTCAGACAGTACATTCTCCGGTGCTGTCCCCGGAACAAACTTTTTTTGATTCAAGCGATGATAAAAAATAATCGGATGGCTGGAAATATGAAAATGTTAAATAGAAAAGAGGTAACATCATGAAGAAGGTTAAGCACATTATCATATTATTGTCCTGCTTTGTCCTTGTATTTGCAACACAGACTCAATACATCATTATCACGCCTGCACAGTTGACCAGTGAGGCAGCAGTAATTCGTGATCTGCACACTACAGAAGTAGCACCCCAGTACAGACTCATTACGGATATCGTCACTTTGGAGAGTATAGAGGCCGCCTATCCAAGCCTTTCATCTGAGCAGGCCATTAGGTCATATCTGTTGAACCAGATCAGTATGAACCCCGATTTGACCTTTCTGTTGCTGCTGGGTGATGAGACGCTGGTTCCGCCCATTACGGATTACTACGGCGATATATCGGATGACTATTATACGTCGGTCAACCAGTATTCGACTCCGCCCCAGTTGGGTACCGGCAGAATTACGGTCAGTGATGCCGCAGGTGCAAACACTGTTGTCAATAAAATTCGCAATTACACGCTGAATAATGACAACGGATCATGGCATAATCGAATGGTTTTGTTTGCAGACGATGCTTACCGGCAGGGCGGTGGTTCATTTTACTCCGAAGTGCTTCATGTTGCAGAATCTGACGACATCTATCAAAGGATGAGATCGCTCCTTGATATTGATTGTTATTACGGAACCGAATACGTACCTCTGTCTGGTTCAGGCTGGCCTACCATGCCCGAACTTACGAACGACGTGATCAATGCTTTCAACTCCGGTGTGGCCTGGATGAACTACATTGGCCACGGAACCGAGACTACCCTGGCTGATGAGATGATCCTGGATGCCAATCGGGACTTATCGCTGCTCTCCGCACCCGGCTACGAGCTGCCGGTATTTGTATCGGGCGCCTGCAGGGTCGGGCATTATGACGGCAGTCAATGTCTGGCGGAAGACCTCCTGAACAAAGCCGATGGTGCAATTGCAGTGATTGCAGCTACCCGTGATGTCTTTTCATCCACGGTGAGTACACTTTTTGACAGTCTTTATCTGAATATTCAGCGCTATATGCAAAACCAGAACAGCTATCGGATGGGAAATCTGCTGTCTGCATCCAAGGCAGGTGCCTTTATGGGCTCACCTTTATTTTATTTCCAGTACTTCGGAGATCCTGCCATGCTGATACCCTTTCCCAAGGTTAACTCCGTTGTAAACACCTATCCCGATCCACTGGCAATTCTGTCACCATCAGAAGTAACGCTCGCCAGTAATTATCAGAATGATAATTCATACATTACGGTGAGAGGGCCTGAGCAGGATGTCACACAGATTTACGGCGGTGTTGTCGAGCTGAATTATACATTGCCAGGTGAAACTGTTTTCAAAAGCGACTTCACATCAGGCGTATCCTTTACAGCGCCGCTGGATATGACCTATTGTGATACCTGTGTGGCCAGTATTAATGTGTATGTGAACAGTTCTTCAGCGGGCAGCTCGGTAAACAATCTCGGAGATATCACCATCATTGCCCCTCCAGGAAATATCACCGATGTTACGGGTCCGGAAATTACCTTACAAAAACAGGGCACGACTCTTAACGGCAGCGATTTGATCCAGGCTCCGTTTGATTTGACGGTCGTATTACATGATACATCCGGGATAAATCTCATGGGAGTAATGGGACACAATATCCGCTACTGGCTGGACGATGAGGATGATGCCCGGTCTGTAACAACCGCTTTCACCTACGATCCTAACGATCAGACCACAGGTTCGGTTTCAGTATCGCTGAACAGCACGACAACAGGTCTGCACAGCCTGTATGTCGAAGCCTGGGATAATGCCAATAACAGGACTTTGAGCTCAACGCAACTTTGTTTTTCAGACTGTACACCTTATTCACCGTCAGAGTCCTATACCTGGGTAAATACAACCTCTCTCCTGAACCCGAAAGGTGTTTACCGGACCACGGACGGTTATATTTATGCGGCCACGGAGGGCGGAATGCTTCAATATGATGAGACGACAGGAGGCTTTACACAGTTAATGAATGGAACCGGACTGAAAAATCTCGACTTCTCGGCAATGGACATCGATGCTCAGGGAAATCTTTGGCTCGGGGGCAGTTCACCTGACGGGTCCATCCAGCTTTATAACCCGCAATATGGATTGCAGAAGCAGATAAGTCATCTCGGGATTGATGAGATCAGGAAGTTTTTTATCGGCAGCACTTCCGCTTTCGCATCCTATCAGATTGGTAATGATCTCCAGTTGATGGAATTGCGGTTTGACAACTCGAATCTGCCATATTTCCAGAATCATTATGAAAACTTCCCCATTACTGTTACCGACATCACGGATGTCGATGAATTCGGCGGTTTTGTTTATATCACAACTCCGGACGGCATTTTAAAGGGGAATCATCTGTCTGATAATCTTACGGCCAGCAGTAATTGGACTGTCATCGGGGCCTCGATGAATCCCCGGCAGTTTGCAGCCGGTACGATCCAATATCTGATCAATGACGCCGGAATCTGGAAAAATAACGGCGGGGTCTGGACAAATGTCTTCTCGGGTCTGAGCGGGACGGTTCTGGATTTTCAGGAGATATCCGGCGGCTATGCAGTGCTGACAACCACCAATTATTATGAATTCGACGCCAATATGGCCCCGGTTTCCGGTTATCCCTTCAGTAAACCGGGATCCGCCGATTTCAGCTGTTTCAGCAAGACCGGCAATGAAGTTGTTTTCGGACTGGTGAATGCCGGAATTTCCATATTGGACACCCAGACCATGACACATACGGAGCATATCCCCAATACGTTGATGCAGAATGCCTTTACGGCTTTAACGGTGACTTCCGGGAATAATCTTACCGGAGTCAGCCGCAACGGGCTTTTCCTGCAGACAGGGGGTCAGTTCATGCATTTCATCCCGTCGGCCCAGGCCGGTTCATATCCGATAAATGATCCTAATCCCAATACTTTTTCCGGTGTTTCAGTGAGTTATAACCGGGGCTCGAATACTCCCTGGAGCGTAGTAGAGAACCAGGCGGGTAATATTGTTTTCAGCAACAGCGGAATCCGCCCGTCCAATCCGGGTGTGACCGGTGGATTCATCGAGATCAATCCCCAGTCCTTTCAATGCACAGTTTATGACACGACAAATGGAAAACTGGATGGTATTGCGGGGATCTACAACCAGTCCTGGACCGATAGCTACCTGACCATTCACCAGGCTAAAAAAGATGCATCCGGTAATATATGGATTGTTAACCCTTATTCTGAAGTGTATAATCATATTGCCGCAATTCAAATGGCCGACGGAATTACCTGGAATCATGTTACCGCTCCGGATCAAAGTTCCTATCTCCCCCAGGAGGTTGCTTTTGATGAATTCGGCAGGGCCTGGTTCGGGATGAAGTTTGACAATGCCATGAATCAGAACGTGAGTGATTATGCCACCGGAGGCCTGAGGGTTCTGGACACAAACGGCACTTTGAATGATGAATCAGATGATACCTGGATTCCCGTTTTGAACGAGGACATCCTGCCTAATATCAGTGTCTGGTCACTGGATTTTGACAGCGCAGGACATTTATGGGTGCTCACCAGCGGGGGTGTGCAGGGTTATGACATCACGGAGAATGGTCAGGGCATAACGCTTTCCCAGATCATACAGTCTCCGGTCCTGTCGGGCATTTCGCTCTATCAGGGGGATCATGTACGTGTAGATGCCGCAGACAATGTCTGGATCACTACCCGGGGCAGCGGTGTATTCGTATTACGGAACGATCTTGCTCTGTGGCCGGATAACAACGGATTTACGGTTTCAAACAGCAGTCTGCTCTCAAATACTGTGTATGATGTTGCTTTTGATCCGGCAGGACAAAATGCCTATTTTGCTACGGCGAAAGGGATTTCACAGTTTGATTTGAGCCAGGTTCCCTCAGGCTACACTCTGGGTATCGATGAGACTTCCGAACTGCTGCCCCATGAATACAAATTGGGCGTACCCTATCCGAATCCGTTTAACCCGGTGACTACCATCGATTATTCACTGGTGCAGCCTGCAGAAGTGCAAATTACCGTGTATAATCTTCTGGGGCAGGAAGTTGCCGAACTGGTGAATGAGCAGCAATTTACGGGCAATTACACGGTCACCTGGGATGCGGCACAATTTGCCAGCGGTATGTACCTTATCAGGATGCGGACGGAAGATTTTTCACAGGTGCGCAAAGTGACCCTGGTAAAATAAATTGATCATCACCACAAAGGTCAGACAGGGAAGGGAAACGGCAAGAAAAGCCCGAAAACTTCATTGATTGTTTCCTTCATGATGACCGTACAGCAGAAAAGTCCACCGGTTCCGGGTGGGCTTTTCTTTTTATTTTGTATTGAAATCTCCGGGGCGGATAGTGTAAAAATAGATCGTACTGCGTACATCATCAAAAATGATTCGATCAGGTGAAACGGAATTATTTTCGGGTGCATAGCTGTTGAGAACTTTTAATTTTGATTCATCCCACCAGGCCCGGACAGCCGTAAGTACATCCACATTTTCTGAAGTTTTGTACTTCAGCGGCTGTGTCAAATGCAGGTTGGAGACAAGGTTACGCCTGACAGTTGGATATTGAGGCGCTGACACCCGCACCATGAGGAATTCTTCGTACTGTGAGCCGGATGAATAACAGTAATTGACCAAAGTCGTATTTTTATCGGTAACCCATCCGTACCAGATACTGCCGGGGGGGATCCCGCCCGCATCCGTAATGATTAACTGGTGTGTTCTGTACTCATTCCAGACCTTTTGAATGGACACACCCATCAGGAGCAGTAACAATGCGGCCAGAGCAAATAAAGTTATTTTCATCGATTTGTTCATGCTAAACGGCTTTCTGTGATATCAACAATTAAAGGTCATATTCTGCGGGTCGCCGGTCCGACAAAACGGAGTTTCGGGGTGTGATCTGTTTGTTCCTTGCGAGGGAGATATCGACCTCAATTATTTTAACTTCTGTGGAATTTTCCGAAGCCTGAGCCAGAACATCACCGTCAGGCGCTGCAATGGCGGAAGCGCCTGTGAAGTGCAGGTTACCCTCATCTCCGATGCGGTTTGCCAGCACGACAAAATACCGGTTTTCCACAGCCCTGACCGGAACAGCCCGCTGGGCTAAACCGGGAAGCACCAGATTAGACGAGTGGCAAATTACATCGGCTCTTTTCAGAGCGAGAGTGCGCCAGGCTTCGGGGAAAATCCAGTCAAAGCAAATGAGTATCCCGAGGGTAAAGTTTTCAATTTGAAAAACCGGGAAACCCAGGTTACCGGGTTCAAAGATATCTTTCTCATTCCAGAATAAGTGCATTTTTCGATATTTACCCAGCATCCCGCCCGGCCCCACCAGCACTGCAGAGTTATAAAGCAAGTCTCCTTCACGTTCATTCACACCAGCCACCAAATACAGGTTGTGTTTTATGCAGATGGCCTGCAGCCTTTCGATGAAAGGGCTGCGGTGTAGTACTTCTCCAAGGGACAGAGCCTGCTCCCTGGAGCTGAAATTATAGCCGGAACTGCACAGTTCGGGTAGTACGATCAGGTCCGCCGAACAAAATTCCGGCGCCAAACTCTCTATTAATTCTGCGTTTTTATGAGGATTCCCAAAAAACGGGGCAAACTGGGCGAACCCTATTTTAAGCATGGCCGGCTCCTGAAGTTTAAAGGATTATTTTAAAAACAGTGAACATTCGGAATATTTGCTCACCCACTCAAGCTGTTTCAGTGTCATTTAAAAAGACAATTGTGGCCCCCCAGCTCCCGCGGCCCTCCCCGGAGAGTTTATAGGATTGGACAGCTGGTATCCGGTCCAGGGCTGCATGCACGATCCGGCGCAGATGTCCCTGTCCTTTGCCGTGAATTATCCTCACTTCAAAAATATTTTTCTGCAGGCAGGCGCTGATATATTCAGGGACAAGACTTTTCACATCACGGGGTTGAAAAGTGTGCAGGTCAAGTTCACTCCCGATGGGAAATTCAAAGATATCACCGGATGTTATTGGTGCATTCATGCGCTGAATTTGGAGGGATCAGTAATGATTTTAAAGAATCATTACGCTTCATATATGGAGTTTTAATATTTTGGTATTTACTCTGAATAGATTCATTTTTATAGAGTACTGTTGCCATATTCCGGAATGCAGAATATGGCAGAATTGGGGGCAAACCGAATCATGCAAACCCTGTGTGTCCGGTTATATCCAGTATGTCAATCCCGAAGTGTTTGGCGGCATGTTCCCATTTCCGGTTGTCCGGGACCTCAAAAATGATCTGCGGAGTAGCCGGCATGACGAGCCAGTCTCCGTTTTCAAATTCTCTTTCGAGCTGGTGTTCACCCCAGCCGGCATAGCCGAAAGTACAGCGGTATAATTTAGGTCCGCCACCCTTAATGAGATCATCAATGATACTCGGGTTTGTCGTCAGGCAAATCTCCCCGTGCAGGGTTGAAGTACCGGTAGTGGTATAATCACTGCTGTGGAGAAACATCCCCTGGTTCAAACCCACGGGTCCGCCAAAAAAAAGATCCGGTCGGGGTTTGATCTGATTCATGCGCGTCTGGGCCAGGATATCGCTGACGCTGGCAGAAGGCAGAGGTTTATTGACAATGAGTCCGATGGCGCCTCTGTCATCATGTTCAAAGATATAGACCAGACTTTTGGCAAAATTGGAGTCTGTCAAATGCGGCATTGCGATGAGAAATTTGTTAGAGAATTCAGTCATAAACCGTGTAGAATTTAACGATGAAAAGCGATACTAAACATGCTGAAATGTGCTTTAACTACAAATTGCTCCCGGCGGTTTTTGAAGCTCGGCCGAACCGTTTCCTGACAATCGTCAGGTTTGATGGAGAGCTTGTGCAGAGCCACCTGCCGGATCCGGGACGCTTACGGGAACTCCTGATCCCCGGTGTAAAAGTCCTGCTGAAACGGGAAGACGGTCCCAATCGTAAGACCAGGTTTTCGACCCAGGCCGTTTATCAGGGGGAAACTCTGATCTCCCTGAATACACTCCTGCCCAATCGCTTTGTGGAATACCTTTTGCGGAGGAATGCACTGGAGGATTTTTCCGGTTGGAGCATCCTGAAGAGGGAAGCTGCTGCAAAACAGTCGGGTAAAGAGAAGACGAGCTCCAGCCGGTTCGATTTTTTACTGGAAAATTTCAGGGATGAAAAGTTGTGGCTGGAAGTAAAGTCCGTCACTTTTGTGGAAAATGGGGTTGCCCGTTTTCCGGATGCAGTCACTGAAAGGGGAGCCCGCCATTTGCGGCACCTTGCCGAGCTGGCCCGGGCGGGGGAGAACTGTGCTGTTTTGTTTTTGATTCAGCGGAATGACGCAGTCCTGTTTGCCCCTTACTGGGAAAGAGACCCCAATCTGGGGCAGGCGCTGGCGCAGGCGGAAGCCGACGGTGTCACCATTCATGTTATCAAAACAGAGATCACACCGCAGAAGATCATTTATCGCAGTATGCTGCCGTTTGAGCTGCGGAGAGGGTGAAGGGTGGCGAGAAAACGTAAATGGCGGTTTTGCATTAGCTTGCGGAAGGAGTCCTGTGCAAAGTTTAAAAGGACATCTCTCACAACTTATGGCAAATACCTTGTGCCGGCAGTGTGGTTATGCCGAAATTTTGCCTGTTGTATGCGTAAAAATCCGTTCATAAAATGGTCTGTTAATTTACTGGGATTGTTGGTACTGCTAAGCTGTGCTGCAGAAGCCCCTGCATCCGGCGGCCCGGAGGATACCAGCAGTCCGCATCTTTTAAATGTAACACCTGCAAATGAGACTACTGCCCTGGCAGAAGACGCAAAGATCACTTTAAAATTTGACGAATCCATCGACCCGCTGTCGGTCCCTGCTGCAGTGCATATTGATCCCGAAATTCCCGTGACGGTAAAATCCCGGTGGAATATAGTTACCCTGTCCGCCCTGCAGGGCTGGCCGGAAAACTCACTGATCCGAATCGACCTGACTCGTTCAATTCGTGATTATCAGAAAAATGAGATCGAAAGGCCCATTCAGCTCATTTATTCTACGGGCGCTGAAATCCCCCGGGCTTCAATAGCCGGTAAATTGCAGGGTATTGACCCGGATAAAAAAACAGAGCTGGGATTGTATAACTACCCCGTGAGTGATTCAGCCCATTACCTGAGAAAAATAGAAGCCTCACAGGACGGCAGCTGGCAGTTTGATTATCTGCAGGGCGGGACTTATGTGATTGGTGCCCTTGAAGGTGAGCTCAAAAACTTCGGGTCAGATTACCGGGAATTCCGATACGGTATGTTGAAAACGGACAGCCTTTCACTTAGCGATTCCTCGCAAATAAAAGCCGTGTCCATATTGATGAGCGAGCCTCCCGAAAGACTGAGTATTAAATCCATCGATTTTCAAAATGAAGATTTCATCGGCATCAGGTTCAGCGATGGCAGCGAGGAGTATCTGTCACTAAGCGAATATTTCGGAGCGGATGGCGCTTACACTCCCGGTGATACTGTGAGCTTGTCACTGGAGCGCACCAATCAACTGGAACGCTATATGACGCCCGTCTATTCTTTTGTAGTTCCGGAGATTTCGGATACAATCCCGCCTGCTGTGGCAAAGCATTTTTTCAAGGGCTATTATTACCATATCGATTTCACCGAACCGGTTTTCTACCGTCAGGACAGCACGCGCACGCTCCCGCTGTTTGTGGATGGTATCATCGACACCGGGAAAACCATTTATTACACCAAATGGCTGAACAATCGCAGTCTGGAAATATCCGATATCAGGCCGAATACAGAACGCATACAGTTTTTAGGAGCTGATTTTTATGATGCCAGCGGGAATTTCATGGCCGATTCACTCGTGAGCCTGAAAGTGAACTGGCTTGGATATCCGTCGCATCTGCCCGCGGGTGATATCTTAGGCAGTGTGAGGTACACCGGGCCGAATCAACTGGTGGTCTCGGCGACCAATCTGGAATCCGACAGTTCATTTTACACCGAACCGACAGGGAGGGATTATGCCTTAAGGCAGTTGCCCCCGGGCAAATATGAAGTACGTGCCTACGAAAAACTAAATGATGTCAATCCATTAGGCTATTTTTCAGGATTATGGTCACCTTACCGGCCGGCTGCGGAGATTGTAGCCTACCCTGATACCGTTGAAGTACGCGCCAGGTGGTCGGTGGAAGGGGTTGATCTGGAATTTTAACATGCAGCTAAACGGACGGAAATAAAATGCACCATGTAATTCTGGCGGGGGGGTCGGGAACGAGATTCTGGCCATACAGCCGAAGGCAAAAACCGAAGCAGTTACTTTCGATCTTAGGTGAAAAATCGATGATCAGGCTGACCTATGAACGGCTCGCTGCGATTTCTCCCGATGATCAGATTTATGTCGTTGCCTCTGAACAGCTCTGCAGGCTGATTAAACATGATATACCCGAATTAGCGAAGCAGAATTTTATCATTGAGCCCGACGGGAAAAATACTGCTCCGGCCATTGCTCTTGCAGCCCTTCAAATCGCACGCAATGATGATGATATTATGGGCATTTACCCGGCGGATCATCTGATTCGCGATGAGCACTCATTTTGTGCTTCCGTAAAACTTGCCGCGCGGCAGGTTCAGTCCACACCGTCACTGGTGACAATGGGCATTCAGCCGACTTATCCCGCTACGGGCTATGGCTACATACAATTTCTCAAATCAGTTCAGGGTGTGGAGCCCGTCATCCATAAGGTTAAGACATTTACTGAAAAGCCGGGATTAGAGACTGCCAAAGGGTTTATCAAAAGCGGTGATTATTTGTGGAACTCGGGGATGTTCGTCTGGCGGGCAAAGGTCATTCTGGATTCAATCAAATCCGCCATGCCCGGGCTCTACAGCGCTCTCATGCGGATCGGAGATGCCAGCGGTACAAGTGCCTACAAGGACGTGCTGACCCGGGAATGGCAAAATATCCGTCCTGAAAGTATAGACTACGGCATATTAGAAAAATCGAAGATCGTGTATACCATAAGCGTGGAATTCGGGTGGAGTGATCTCGGTTCCTGGAGATCCCTGTTTGAAGAGCTGAAGGCCGATGCAGACCACAATGTATTCAGGGGTTTGGTCAGCGCATCAGAAACAACAAACTCACTCGTTTTCAGCCCGGACCATCTGACAGCAGTTTTCGGAATGGAGAATGTCGCCGTGATCAATGTGCAGGGTGTCACGCTGGTTATGCCCCTGGACAAAGCTGAAAAGGTAAAGGATATCGTCAACCGGCTGAAAGAAGAACAGCGAGAGGAATTCCTTTGAAACCCGGTCAGCAATACCAGGAATTTGAACATTTGGCGGAACAGTTAGGAATTCGCATTATCAACGGCAAAGGTAATTTTTCCGGGGATTATTGTCTGGTGGGAAAAGACAAATATATTGTTTTAAATAAGAATAAACCTCTCGAGCAGCGCCTGAAACGCTTTGCGGTTGCCTTTTCAAAGCTGGATCTTTCTAATATTTATATTAAACCGGCGCTGAGAAAACTCATCGAGAACGAACGCAAGATGAGCCTCTTTCAGGGGTCAGAATAACTTGTATTGCCGCCACAGATCTGGTTAATTTTGCGTCCTTGCAATTGCAGGATAATAGAATGATTGGATCATCCGTACAGGGTATTAAATCGGGCAGATATTTAAGCCTGGTCTCTTCATCGAGGCCGGGCAATAACTTCACTTTGAAATTGGATCCGGCGGATTGTGCCGGATTTTTTTATTAAACAGAGGAATCTAATGAAAGATTATTTGACAAAAAACATCATTAATTTTGCTCTCATCGGGCACTCAACCACGGGTAAAACAACCCTCATTGAAGCCATGGCCTATAACGCCGGGCTCATTCAGAGAATGGGTACCATTGAAGATGGCAGTACCGTATCAGATTATCATGATTATGAAATTGAACGTGGACAGTCAATCTCATCAACACTTGTGAATCTGGAATGGCTTGATAAAAAATTGAACATCCTTGACACGCCCGGGTCATTGGAATTCCAGGGTGAGGCCAAAGCGGCGCTGCGGGTAGTGGATTTTGCAGCTATTGTGGTAAGTGCCACCAATGGAATCGAGGTGGGTACAGAATTGAGCTGGGAATATTGTACAAAGGATTATCAGCTCCCACGGATTATAATCGTCAACCTGGCAGATCGTGAAAATGCCGATATTGATATGGTCCTGGGGCAGATCAAAGAAAGATTTGGGAATAAGGCAGTCCCGTTGACCCTGCCGATCAATCACGGAGAGGGTTTCAACCAGGTCGCCGATGTAATGCGTAAAGAAGTCTATACATTCCAGACTGACGGATCGGGAAACTATTCTGAGAGCTCACCATCGGGAGAGTGGGCGGAAAAATTGAATGATTTACATGCCGAGTTGATTGAAGTAATAGCTGAATCCGATGATACATTACTCGAAAAATTCTTTGAGAATGACTCTCTGACCGAAGAGGAATTGAGAGGCGGGATCCATGGTGCGCTCCTTGCCGGTAATTTAATACCGATTTTTGTCGTCTCTTCGAAAAATAATATTGGTGTGAAAAGGTTCATGGACATCATAGCACGGTATGCACCCTGCGCAGCTGATTTTTCTGAAGTCACAGGTGTTAAACCCGGGACGGATGAAGAAATTAAACAGCCCGTATCAGAAGGTGCTCCTGCTTCGGCATTTGTTTTTAAAACCGTCAGTGAATCCCATATCGGTGAAATGTCTTTTTTCAGGGTTTATTCGGGTGTAGTTAATTCGGGTGATGAATTGAAAAATGTTAATCGCAATTCGACCGAACGCATGCGTCAAATTTATTATATTAATGGGAAGGATCGCAAAGATGCCAGCAAGCTGATTGCCGGAGACATCGGTGCGGCGTTAAAACTTAAAAATACTCATACAGGCGATACGCTGACAGATCCAAAGGGGGCGCTCGAACTCCCGCCGATACTTTTCCCTCAATCGAATATCAGGATGGCCATTACGCCAAAGTCGAGGGGAGATGAAGATAAAATGTCGGAAGGTTTGGCACTGCTCCATGAAGAAGATCCGACTTTCAGTTTTAACTTTGACGGAGAGATCAAGCAGACTGTTATCACGGGACAGGGTGAGCTGCATTTTGATATTATCCTGAAAAAACTAAAAGCCAGATTTGGTGTCGAACTCGAGATGTTTCCGCCAAAAGTGCCCTACCGGGAAACGATTACAACCAAAGCAGAAGCAAAATACCGTCACAAGAAACAGTCTGGCGGAGCAGGTCAGTTCGCAGAAGTGTGGATGAGAATTGAACCCAAAAGCAGAGGTGAAGGAGTTGAGTTCACAAACTCACTCGTAGGGCAGAATGTTGACAGGACCTTCGTACCCTCCGTTGAAAAAGGAGTCAATGCTGCCTGTAATGATGGCATCATCGCCGGTTGTCGTGTAGTTGACCTGAAAGTAGATTTCTATGATGGAAAAATGCATCCGGTAGATTCAAACGATATGTCTTTTCAGATTGCCGGTAAACATGCTTTTAAAGATTGCTTCATGGCAGCCAAACCCAAGTTGCTGGAACCCATTTATACCTTAAAGGCAAAGATTCCCGAAACCTCCATGGGTGATGTGATGGGAGATATTTCACAGCGCCGGGGGAAAGTACTGGGCATGGATTCAGACGGGCATTTTCAGATCATCTCAGCAGAAGTCCCTCTGGCGAATCTCCACGACTATTCAACATCTTTACGCTCCATTACCCAGGGCAGAGGGATGTTCACACTTGAGTTTTCTCATTACGAAGACCTACCTCATACGGAGACAGAGAAAGTGATTGCTGCTTACCAGAAGGCTCGTGAAGAAGGTAATAAATGACAGCATTACAAAGAGATAACAAAGGTACCGCTTAGTGATGGAGCGGCTTTGGGCCCCTTGGCGGATGGAGTATATCCGTATGCCTAAGGACGATCAGAACGGCTGTATCTTCTGTGAGAAATCAAACTCTGACGAAGATGAGGCAAACCTCATTGTTTTTAGAGGAAAGCACAGTTTTGTGTTGATGAATCTATATCCCTACAATAACGGACATTTGCTGATAGCTCCCTATGAACATGTGTCGGAGTTCGAAAAAGTGGATATTTCCGTTCAGGTTGAGATGCTGCAGGTTGCTTCTAAAGCGATGAGGATTATGCGTCGGGTGATGCGGGCTGAAGGTTTTAACTTCGGAGCGAATTTTGGTGAGATAGCCGGTGCGGGAATCAAAGAGCATGTCCATCTGCACATTGTTCCCCGCTGGAAAGGAGATACGAACTTCATGCCCGTTATCGGACATAATAAAGTTCAGGTGGACAGCCTTTCCGAGACTTGTCGGATTCTGAAAAAAGAATTCGATAATGAATAATTTATTTTTCCATTTTGGAGAACCACGCTAAATTTGCCAGCTTTCTTGGCGCTTGTTCTCATCAAGAATAGAAATGATCCGGTATAGCTCAGTTGGTCAGAGCAGTGGACTGTTAATCCACGTGTCGCTGGTTCGAGTCCAGCTACCGGAGCAAAATTCTGAGGATTTCCTCAAACAATAATGTTTCTCACCTACGTCCTATATTCAAAGACCTACGACAGAATCTTCATCGGACAAAACAGCTCAATTAGGGATCAACTTTCCTTGCTGATAACCCTTTTCTTTAAACTCACCTGATTCACAGTTGTAAATGTAATCTCCTGATGAGGTTGGAAAATTATTCAGACAATTTTAGTGTCATGTGGCCGTGCAGATTGAACTCCGTAAGGTTTTGTTCCGGATTTAAATTTCTCCAAAACGTTGATAACCTGAAAGGTAGTGCAAACATTGCAGAATTATCCTGAGGGTATAATAATTGAGGTCCGTATTCTTATGAAAGCAGCCAGTTGAATGAATAGAGTTGATTGTGCCATCCTTGCCGGTGGGAAATCTTCCCGTATGGTGAATGATAAAGCCTTTTTAAAAATTGGCGGTAAAGTCATGATCGAGCATGTTGTGGAGACTGCCAGCCGCTTACTGCCAAAGCCGAAAATCATCACCAATGCTCCGGAGAAATACGAGTTTTTAAACCTGCCCTGTTACACCGACATTATCAAGAATGCAGGACCGCTCGGGGGTATCTATACAGCATTAAAAAAAACGACGGCACGCCGCTGCCTGATTCTTGCCTGTGATTTACCCTTCATTTCGGGAGCGTTAATAAAACTGCTGACAGAAGACAACTCCGCTTATGATGTACTGACTATGGATGCCGGGCGGGGTATTGAACCCTTATGTGCGGTTTACGATATAAATTGCATCCGGAAAATAGAAATGCAAATTGACTCGGGGAATTTTAAAGTATCCGATTTTTACAAATCAGTGAAAGTAAAAATCCTTCTTTTGAAAGATATGCCATCAGCTTTTGACAGCAGCATTTTATTTAATATCAATACACCCGCCGAATATGAAGCTGCCCTTAAACTCGATCAAAAGAGAAAAAAATAAATACTTCCGATGTAACCTGAAATTTGCAGGATCATTAAACAGAGTAACAGTCCGGATGTCCCCTTGTAACTCTTTGCTGCCGGTGAGGTGTGTATTCTGTTGATCAAAATAAGGCAGTCAGGGCTTTGAACTGTATATGGCATTTATAAATGTTTTCCCTAAAATTCTATAGAATTACAAAAGTATTAACAACCTATGGGCAGGCAATATATGAAAACGTCTAAAACATTCGTGTAATTCAATAATAAACTCAATAGACTTATTCTTTTGGTTGTGGTAAATTCACGGCTGGAATAGGAGAAGATTCTCCCATTAATCTGACTGTCACTCCCGGGAGAGTCTGCCTGTGAGACAGGATTAAAGGGTCCAATTAAAAGCGCTAACAAAGGTGCCGGACTATTGAATATTACATTGATTCCAGCATGAAGAAGAAAAAAGACCAGAAAATTGATCAGCATTCCATTGCATTCCAGTTCAGCCCTGATGCTATAGCCATTACAAAAAGCCCCGAAGGGAATTATATAGATGTGAATGACGGCTTTACGGAGTTGACGGGTTTCAGCCGTGAAGCTGTCCTGGGGAAGACACCCGGCGAGATAGGTATCTGGGGTAATCCTGAGGATATGCAGAAATTCCTGGAGATTATCGAAAAAGAAGGCGGCATTTTAAATTTCGAGGCCAAATTCCGCATGCAGAGCGGAATATTGAAAACGTGTTTGATCTCTGCAAAACTGATCGACATTAAGGGCAAACCGCATATTTTATCCGTTACCCGGGATATTGATGACATCAAGAGAACCGAACGCAAATTATTGGAGCAAACCCAGCGTCAGGCTCTCATTCTGGAAACGGCACGTCAGTTGACGGCAGCACTGGATGTCAAAAGCGTCTTCAGGCAAATTGCCATCCGCTCAAAAAAACTGCTGGATGCCTACAGCTGCGACGTTTACCTGCTGCAGGATGACAAACAATCATTAAAGCCGGTTGTAACAATTGACCCGGATTATAAAGATGAGATACTCAGCACCACCATCCGGGTAGGCTCCAGTTTTTCAGGCCAGGCGGTTAAAAAGCGTAAGACACTCATCTTCAATGATGCACTGAACAATCCGCTGGGATCGCAGATACCGGGAACATCCGTCGAGGAACAGGAAAGAGTGATTGTATCACCCATCATTATCGATGGAGATGTACACGGTGTCCTGTGTTTGAACAAAATCGGTACTAATTTTACCGAAGATGACCGAAATCTCGTTGAGATGTTTGCCATGCAGGCTTCAAGTGCGCTGAAAAATGCACTTATTTATGACGCTTTGCAAAAGGAAGTAAACGAGCGTAAGGCTGCCGAAGCCGAACTTAAATCTTACAAAGATCATCTTGAAGACCTGGTGGAAAAAAGGACCCATGAACTTAATCGATCCAGGGAAGCTCTGCGTCAGGAACGTGATATTTTCATCGGGGGAGATGTAGTGATTTTCAAGTGGAAGGACAAAATCTCATCTCCCGTAGAATATGTCTCACCAAATGTGAAAAAGATCTTTGGGTACAAACCGGTCAAATTCCTTTCAGGAGAATTACTTTATTCCGATGTCGTCCTAAAATCAGATCGGGCGCAACTGAAATTTGAACTTAAAAAAGCCCTGAAGAAAAAAGCGCACAAGATCACGCATCAGCCCTACCGGGTGAGAAAAAAGGATAAATCAATCATCTGGCTGCAGGATTTTACAACGCTCATCCGGGACAAACACGGTAAAATATCCCACCAGGTAGGATATGTGGTGGATATCACGGATAAAGTTCAGGCTGAGGAAGAGCTGAAAGAAAAACAGACACAGCTGGCCCATGCCGGACGGCTCTCATCTCTCGGAGAAATGGCTACTGGTGTTGCTCACGAAATTAATCAGCCTCTTTCGATAATCCGCGTGCAGGCTGAAGTAATGCGCTTTGCCGCTAAAAAGGGTACCTTGAATTATAGCGAAATCGCCGAGGATGTAGAAGAGATAATGGAACAGGTTGACAGAGCTTCCACGATTATCGACCGCATGCGCGAGTTCGCCCGGGTGGAAGTAAAATCAGAATCCCGCATTGATCTGAGAGAGCCCCTAAATTCCAGCCTGGCATTTTTCAGAGAACAGTTTAAAAATCATAACATTGTATTGGAAACGGATTTTCGGGCCAATTTGCCCAAAGTAAAAGTCAACCATCATAGCTTTGAGCAGATCGTTGTCAATTTTATGACCAATGCCCGCTATGCTGTGGACAAAAGAAAAGAAACTGCAGGTCCCAATTATATTAAACATGTGCTGCTGTCCACGCGTTACGACGAGAAAGAGAAAAATGTGATCTTTGAAGTCCGTGACAATGGGATCGGGATGACCAAAGAAGAACGTACACGCTGTCTCGAACCCTTTTTTACAGTTAAGGATGTTGCAGACGGAACGGGCTTGGGACTTTCAATCGTCCACAGCATCGTTAAAGAATTTGCCGGCACCATCGAAATTATCAGTAAAAAAAATTCCGGTACTACCATGAGGGTGCTGATTCCCGTAAACTCAAAACCGCCTACAAAAAAGAAATCTGTTATTAAAGGTCCGCAATGAACCATTTGCCCGATCGCATTAACATACTCCTGGTTGAGGATGAGGTCAATCTATGTAATCTTCTTAAAGAAGGTTTGGAGCAGTCCTCGTCCCGCTATCATATTTTACATGCGCTCTCCGGTGAAGAAGCGGCTGAAATCATTGACAGAAATCCGGTCGATGTTCTGATCACTGATATTCGCATGCCCGGACTCGATGGGATTGAGCTGATTAAATTGGGGATAAAAAAATATCCCGACCTGCAGAGCATCGTCATCACCGGCCATGGCGACCTGGCAACAGCCATTGACGCCTTAAGATTTGGGACTACCAATTATTTTCAGAAACCCATCAGTATCAAGATACTGCATCTTGCTATTGAAAAGAGTATCGAAAAGTTGATCCTCACGAGGCAAATTGCAGCCAGTGAAAGAAAATACCGCAGTCTGTTTGATCTTTCACCTGATGGAATTATCATTTACCGGAATTACCACATTATGCTGGCAAATCCTGCTGCCGTACAGCTATTGGGCTGCGGTCCGGGGGAAGATCTGCTGGGGAAAAATATTCTTGATTTTGTACATCCCGTTTTCAAAGAAGAACTGAAAAGAATTGACCGGGCTACATCACTTGAACAGAATAGACTGGCCCCGGTAGTTGAAAAGTTCATCAGATTAGATGCCCTGGAGATTGATGTTGAAATCAGAAGTATGCCCTTTTTATGGCAGGAGCAGCCGGCTACGCAGCTCATCATTCGGGATATTACAGAACGCAGAAGGAAGGATACCGAGCTGCAGCAATATCGCGATAACCTGGAAGAGATTGTCGGCGATAAAACCAGAGACCTTGAAAAAGCCATGGCAATCATCGAAGAAGAAAGAGAATTATACAGGGAAGGTCCTCTGGCCATTATCAGATGGGTTAAAAAAGAAAAACAGCCGACCCGAATTAATTATGTCTCTCCAAATATTACCATGTTCGGCTTCACGCCGGACGAACTTATTTCCGGGAAAGTCAATCTGTGGCGGATGATACATCCTGACGACTATAAAAGGGTCAAATCCGAGACGAAGGCCTTCTTTAAAAACTCGGAAAATTACCTCGATCAGGAATTCCGCATCGTAGTTCCGGGCGGCAATGTCCGGTGGCTGCATTATATTTTAAAACGGCACAAAGAGAAAAAAGACTCTGCGAACCGGGTTTATCACAGTTTTATTCTCGATATTACCCATAACAAAACCGCCCAGTATGAAGTTGAAAAGCAGCGGGCACAGTTGGTAAAATCCCAACGGCTTGTTTCACTGGGGAAAATGGCAACCGGGATCGGACACGAGCTGACACAGCCCCTTGCAATTATCAGGGCACAAACCGAGATTATGCAATTAGCTTTTAAAAAAGGGAAATTATTAGATCGTGACTTTTTAAATGATTCGGGGATCATTATAGAAGAAATCGACCGGGCGGTCGATATAATCGATCGCCTGCGGGATTTTGCCAGCGGCTCAATGACCTCGCGGGAAGAAGTGGATCTAAGAAATCTTGTCGATAAAACCTTGATATTTTTCAGAGAGCAATTCAAAAATCGTAAGATCGGGTTAATCGTCAATGCACCGGAGAATTTGCCATCCGTTTTCTTCAACGCCACACGATTCCAGCAGATATTCCTGAATATTGTGTCCAATGCGAGAGATGCGTTAGAACACCCGGACTGCACTAATACCCCTAAAACGGTAACCATAAATCTGACGCACAAAGAAAAGGCGAAAGCGGTCTGCCTTGAAGTGAGCGATAACGGCGTAGGTATGACAGAAGAAGAACTTGAGCACTGTTTCGACCCCTTTTTCAGCGGCAAAGAAGTCGGTGAGGGAACCGGACTCGGATTATCCATTGTGCATGGGATTGTCAATGAGTTCGACGGCAGTGTGGATGTGGAAAGCAATTTCGGTGTGGGGACTGCCATCCGAATTATGATCCCGGTAAAAACAACCTGAGTGAACATTCCCCGAAAACTCAAAAGATGCAGCTGGCCGGGCGACGATCCCCTGATGATCGCCTATCATGATACTGAATGGGGGAATCCCCTCAGGGATGACCGTAAACTCTTTGAGTTTATGCTGCTGGATTCATTTCAAGCCGGTTTAAGCTGGTCAATCATATTGAAAAAACGAGCGGGGTTCAGGCAGGCATTTGCCGGTTTTGACCCAGCTAAAATCGCCTTATTCAACGAAGATAAATTTAATGAGCTGATCATAAATACTCAGATCATCCGCAATAAAATAAAGATTCTGGCAGCTATTGGCAATGCTAAAAAATTCATCGCTTTACAAGATGAATTTGGGTCCTTTCAGCACTACATCTGGGGTTTTGTTGATTTTAGACCCACCGTAAATAAATGGGAAACAGAAGCTCAAATCCCTGCGACAAGTTCTGTTTCGGATGAGATGAGTACGGATTTAAAGCGACGGGGATTCAAGTTCGTGGGATCAACGATCTGCTACGCCTTTATGCAGGCCGCGGGTTTAGTGAATGATCACCTGGTCCATTGTTTTCGGCATCCTTTCAACCGAAAATTAAAGCACAGGTAATCAGGCAGAAGATGCAAAAACAAAGAAAAGGAACAGCACAAAACAGGCTATTGCCTCTATCAGGTGCTCCGGGACAGCCTCTGGCTGTAATCCTTGTATCCGGCGGAATGGACAGCTGTGTTTCCGCTGCCTGTGCGGTTGAGGACGGCTATTTGCCCGCCTTTCTGCATTTAAATTACGGTCAGCTGACGATGTCGCGTGAGCTGCGTGCTTTTTACGAGATAGCGGATCATTATCAGGTGGCTTTGAGGCTGGTTACTGATGTAGAATATCTTGCGAAAATCGGCGGCTCCGCCCTTACCGACCCCGGCATTGCAGTTCCCAAAGCAGACCCGGACGCGGCTGATATACCCGTAACTTATGTACCTTTCCGAAATGGGAATATCCTCAGTATTGCCACCAGCTGGGCCGAAGTACTCGGTGCCAGGGCAATCTACATTGGAGCAGTGGAAGAGGATTCTTCCGGGTATCCGGACTGCCGCAGATCATTCTACGATGCCTTTGAGCTTGCTATCAGAGAAGGTACACGACCCGAAACACAGCTAAAGATCATGACACCGCTGATTGAATTGTCCAAGCGTGAAATCGTTCTCAAGGGAATACAACTGAAAGCGCCGTTAGAACTGACCTGGAGCTGTTACCTGCGGGAGGATGTACCCTGTGGAGTCTGTGATTCCTGTGTTCTCCGAGCCCGGGGGTTTAAACAGGCTGGTATTGCCGACCCCATGTTGGAAAAACAGGACAACGATTCGGCGTGAATTATGCGATTGATCCGGTCAGCCGGCAATCCCAAGCATCAGTTTTCCAAGATGTAGTTCAAAACGGCGATAACATCCAGTATGTTGATCACTCCATCATAATTTAAATCTGCAATAGTGATTTCCGCCGGTGTGGGGGTCTCAAATCCAAGGATGAAATCGATCATAATGACGATATCAATAACATTGACTACGCCATTATCATCCAGATCACCAGGCAGGGGGACCTGATTATAAGACATAACACGCAGATCATCAACATAGATCCCGTCTCCCTGTATATAGGTGTCCGAGTTTAGGGTGAATTTCAGCCAGACAGCGGATGCTCCCGAAAATTCATCCAGCGGCAAAGTCTCTTCAACCCAGTCAGATTGACCGTCATAGCCGAATTCATCCGGATCCTGAACCCCGAAGCCTGAACCATTCTCCGTATATGTACCCTGTAAAGAAGTCCAATTGACGGCATCGGCAGAAGCCCAGATCTGTGCAAAATCGTATTTATTTTCAATGTCCCATTTCAGAGCCAACTGTAAATAGGCATAAACCGATTGGGAGAGATCGAAGGGCTCGGAGAGGGTCATGCCGGAACTTGTATTCCCGGGGTAATCACTTCCGGGGCTGTCGGTGAAGGAGTGTTGCCCCTCAAAGGAGATATCTGCTAAACCCCAACTGGTCGTCTGCCATTGGTACATCCCCGATTCGGCGGCATCTGAAAAAACTTCCGTCGGGGAACCGATCCTGATCTGGGTTGTGTCCGTAAAAGTAAAATTCTGGGCGTCCGAAACGGCGACAATAAACTCCACCAGATCCCCATTCCGGGCATTGTCTGCCACCGTGAAGGTGGTCAGCAGACCGAGATCCACGGAATCACGACTGCCCAGTGGCGCCAGTGACAGTGTCTCCAGGTCGGTTGAAGCATTGCCCAGTAATTGAACCGCAACCTGTACATCCGATTGTGCATCAGAGAGGCCGCTGTTGGTCACGCTCAAGCCGAACAGATAATCCTGGCCCGGTAGAAAGGTCTCATCCTCAAAGTAAACCGCAGCGTCGTAAAAGGGACCGACGCTCCAGGCTGCAAATCTGTTCGCATACAGATTTATCTCGGCGATGGGTACAATTCTGTCTGAGGCCGGCCAGAAACCGTCATTGGAATTTCCAACTTCAGGCGTGAAAGCAAAAACTCCCTGATCGTTGTACATCCAGGAATCCGAATCTCCGTTTACGGCGTAGTTGACCGTTTCCATATCGCTTCCAAAGAGATATTGGTTAAAACGGGTCATCTCATTGCCGTATTCCTGATATATGGCGAGATCGGCATCGGGTGGCATTTCACCCGGTACTGCCCCGGAGGGCATTATCAGTAAATTCCCGTAAGCATGATAGTTAAAAGTGATTTTGAAATTATGCGCGGTGACAAAATCGCGCACAGTCTGAGTTTCCTGCTCCGAGAAAGCAGATGTGCCCCGATATGTCTCATCGCACCAGTCACCGCTCGATCCCTCATCGTTATAATTCCAGTTGAAACCATAATTCCGGTTAGGATCGACTCCCTGATAAGTACTGGCCGGGCAGCCCGGTAAACGGTTTTTCCGCTGCATCCCGCCGCCTCCCGGATGATGCTGACGGTTATATTCATAGCCGTCGGGATTTACCATGGGGATAAACCACATGTCCCGGTTATCAACCAGGGCCGTGACCTCCGGATCCGAACCGTAATTTTCAACCAGATTGTACATGAAATATAGCAGCGTCATGATCCCCTGGGGTTCCCGGGCATGGTGAAGGGATGTGTATAGGATTTCGGGTTCACCCTCCTCCTGCCCCGGGTTGTCGCTGATGCGGATCGCATAGATCGGGCGGCCTTCGTAGGTGGTCCCGATTTCGGTTTTTGCGCTGACCAGGTCCGGGTAGTTATCGTGCAGTTCGTCCAGATGTTCAATGACTTCATCAAAAGTATAATACCCGCCCATTGAACCATACCCGAAATCCCGGTGAAAATTCTCCGTCAGCCGGGAAGCGTAGAAGGTTGCCAGGTTTTTTATCAGGACCTGCGGTTCATAGCCTTCGGTTACCAGTAGCCGGATGTCACCGTCTGAAGCCGTAAATTCGATATATGCCGGTAGGCGGACGCCGGCGCCTTCAAGGTCAATTCCCAGAGAGTTGATGAAGGTCAAATCCGGTGGCGAGACATTTTCCAGACGTACAAGACTAAAGTTTTCCTCAGCGCACAGAATTGTAAAAACCGCAATCAATAAAATATATTTTTTCATACTAACCAATAATGATATTTATGATTGCAATGACATCCAGGATATTCACTACTCCATCCTCATTGAGATCTGCGAGGATCAGGGCATACCCGGTGAGTTCTCCGTTACCGAGAATATGGTTCACCACCGAGACGATATCCAGCACATCAAGGTTGCCATCGAGATTTACATCTCCGGGCTGCGCGGGTTCACCACCAATCGCCTGGAAAGCAAAATATCCGGCAATGGGCAAATTATCCGATCGTCCGGAATTATCTGCGGCATGTATGTAATACTGAACTTCAGCATCTGTGGGTTGGCTCGGAATTGTGGCACTATATTCATTCTCATTACCAGTTGAAGACATGGGCAGGGATGTATAAGTCTCCGTCATAGAAGTCCTCCAGTTAACATACACGCTATCAACGATGAGGCTTTCGCCGCTCAAAGGAATGATTGTGGCAGTTACTTCATAACCCTCCAGAGGAAGTTCCTGATCGTCGATGGGATTGTGAAAAATTTCCAGCATTTGCAGGTCGGGAATACCTTTGGCCCTGCAATGCAGCGCATCGGTAGGTTCCCAGGACCCGGTAAATCCGAGCACCTCATAGCCCGGCATGGCTTCGGCATAGACGGCCAAAGCATCATCATCCCATTGACTGTTCATTATGGGGACAATCACTTTATCATTCAAAATGAGGGAGTTAGTGTAGGGTTGATTTTGGGGTGTATAGACCCGGTAAATTTCATAGGGCTCGCCGTATGAATTCGTATGTGTCTCATAAAAATTAACCACAGCTTCAATCTCATCGTACTGAGGATGGGTCACGGGCACCTCCCGCAATAAAATTTTATTCGGTGACAAGTATTTTCCCCAACAGTCAATGTGATCAATATAGGTTCCGTTAGGATCTTCCAGGGTGTAATAATTGGTGATACCGTAATAATCGGCCATAAGCTGGTTAATCTCCTGCTCGGTCATGCCGGGGTTTTCTTCGAGAACCAGGTTAGACGAGGAAGCCGTAAAATAACTGTCGGACATATAGTTTCCTCCGGCATGGACTATATCTGAATCGTAGTAACCGGTGTTCAGATATTGTGACATTTTGAAGGGCGCCTGATTATCGTTAGGCCGCGGCCGATTGTAAGTATGATCTACAACTACAACCTCTCCGTCGCCGTCAACAACCCACCAGGGGCCGTAATCCCGGGTCCAGTAACTGTCCGTCGGACCGAGGACATATTCCACATTGTCCATATTGACGCCGCCGTTTTGCATGGCATTGTTGGCTGCATTCTGCTGACCGCTGGAAACCAGACAATATATGATGACATCTTCCGACATTTCGCTGATGATCGACACGGAAATTCCAAATGGATAGCGGATCAAGACTCCCTGCATGCGCTCGAATTCGGCAATATTCCTGATGGGAGCAGGGGGCGGGTCGGTTTGCCGGTTCCCCATTTCATAGATCAGGTGTCGGTTCTGCAATTCTTCAGGCGTAAATCCGATAGGAAGTTCCTGACCCGCCGCGGCAGTGAAGATTAAGCTGAACAGGGAGAGAAAGAATAGAATTTTCAGTTTCATAATGCAGGTTCCTTAGTTTTGTTAATGAGCCGGTTCCCCGAGCGCCCCGCCCACAGCGGCGCCAAAACAAATAATTATGATAAACCGTCCCGGGAGAAATTAAAAAGTCTGACGCATGCCGCATGCTGCGGTATCTGTAACAATTTGTGAGTCAGAAGCGTTTGGGTAAACTCTGTCCTAAATCCAGTGGTTTAGTGCAAAATAGTCCTTCGCCGTGCCGGGAAGACCGGGGAATAATAACGGCAAACTCATTGGTGCAGCCGGGCTTTGATACCGCTCACTGTCCGCTTGAATTTATCCACTTCATAATGAGTGTGAAAGAGATCCTCAATCTGAAAATAAATATCAGAAGGATACTCTTCTTCTTCAAAATCCATCATAAAATTGGACTCCAGCTTTAGAGTATAATCCCTCAGGATTTCTTTTTTACGGACTTTCCCGCGCATATAATTGAGCAGAAATTTTATTTTACCGTCAGTCGTCACATGAAAAATAGGAATAATGCCCCAGTCATCGGATTTGACTTTATAAGTCATGGTGCCCAGGCCTTCTCCTCGTCCCCAGGCCAGGATATCGGCATCTGTTTCTGAAAATTTTATAAAATCCATAACCACATTGATGA
>JAJRUW010000022.1 GCA_024277615.1 Fidelibacterota bacterium
AATAATAACAGTGATGCCCCGCATATCGCCTATCATTCCGTATTTGACAATGACCCTTTCCCGGCCGACATGTCTCAAACCGGAGTTCCCGGACCTTTCGATCTGATGAAAGGTGCGAGCAAGGTCATACTGCAAAACCTGTTCGCCCTGCATTACAATGCCGACAGCGGCAGCTTTGTTGACGAATCGGGACTTTCCGGTGGCATGCCTGCTCCGGGTGCTGTGATCAGTACGGTCAATGCCGGTTATGTTCTGGCCATTTTTAAACAGGCAATTGAAGAATTTTCCGGTACGCCCCTTGAAGAGATGGCCTTCGATGCCCTGGTATCCCAGGCTGATTTCATGATAAACAATCTGCAGGGAGCCAACGGCAGTTACTACAATGCATTCACTTTGGGTGAAGGTGCTGACATGTCCGCTGAACTGGTTGAAACTCAGGCCGCTGCGGTACGGGGACTCTATGCCGCCTACCAGGCCACCGGCAATTCGGACTATCTGGATGCCGCCGATGCCGCTTACGACAACCTGATCAGTAATTTCTATGTTCCTGCAGCCATGGCTTTCAGGACTCTTGCCGGTTATGGCATCAGTACTTATACGCCTTATAACTTTGCGATTATTGCAGGCGCTTTAAGAGAAGCAGCTCTGGTCGGTGGTCACAGTGAAGCGCCGGCTATTTACACGCGCTATTTCAGCACCGTAGCGGACGCCATGCAATTATCGGAAGGCGCACCGACAGGCGAGGCAGGTAATGATTCCGACAGCGATGGAATCCCCTTCATCCCTGAACAGGCCGAAAATCTTCCGCCGGTTTTTGCCTCGGAGGCCACTTTTGACCTGGCTGCTGCTGCCGGACTGGCAGGAGACGTGAACATGGACGCCGAAGTCAATATTTTTGACATTCTGCTGATGGTGGACTTCATCCTCTTCCCCGAAAATCCGCCCACTGCTGACCAACTGGCTTTCGGTGACCTGAATGAAGACGGCACGATCAACATTTTTGATGTTGTCACCGTGATCATGGTAATCCTGAATGGCTCTTCCGGGAGAGCATCCGACGGTTTTGCCTCAGTTAGTCAGACCGATAACAGTATCCTGATCAGCGGGGAGAATATGGCCGGTATTGAACTTCACGCTTCCGGTACGGGAACATTTACAGAGCTGAATTTCCCCTCGGATTGGCAGGTACGGTCTGAAAAGGGGATACTCGTGGGCTTCACAACCGGAGAACCCCTGAACGGATCCATCTCCATCGGCTTCAGCGGCGGGCTTGAGATCGACAAGCTGCTGCTTTCCAAAGGTGATGGCAGCGAAATTCAATACGGCGAGACACTGCTCCCCAGCGAGTTTTTCCTGCATCCGGCATACCCGAATCCCTTCAATCCTGCAACCACTCTGCAGTTTGAGCTCCCGGAAGACAGCCGTATTACAGTGAGGATCTATGACCTCGCCGGTCGTCAGGTAGCAGAATTGGCCAATGATATCTTCTCGGCCGGAGCGCATGCAGTCACCTGGCAGGCAGGAGATACCGCTACCGGTACGTACATCGTGAAACTCGATTCTGAAAATTATCACCAGACCCGAAAGATCCTGTTGATGAAATAGAACAGCTTTTCCTCCGGTACCAGTTTCGTACTCAGAGGGAAATTACAGATAGTAACAGATAACAAAAGGGTTCGTCAATAACGAACCTTTTTGTTTATTGGACCCTGCGGTTTCATATTAACTGATCCTGAATTTTCCCGTCATCAGTTAAATTTCTACACGTCGTGTCCCGGGAGTATTAAACAAAGATTAAATAATTCCGGAACGAATATGACTTTGTTGAGAGCGCTAATCATACAGTCACTTGTCAATTTTGACCAGAAACGGTCCTTTCAAACCGTGGATTTCTTTTATGGATCTCAACCGGCTTATCGTTGTGGGAGATATGCTCTGCCCGGCTGTGATGACCAGTTTATTGTTATCGGTATAGACGTCCTCTTCGAATATCATTCCCGGTTCCAGTCTATTCAGGTCAACATATTTTCGGATATGCGTGCCCGAATTCAGTTTTATTCGGGACAGAGCTTCCAGAATTTTAGGGTGATAGCGGTTCGCATTGCCAGAAATCTTTCGCATGGCCTTTTCCACAGATAAATTTTGCTGGATATACATGTCAAAATCCATGGCAATGCGGATGAGATATCCACCCAGGATCAAGGGATCGATTTGTTTTATGTCCTTCGTAAACAGTGCCTGATCCGGTGTCTCCGATAAATACGAAAGCATTTTGGCAATGCCGCTCAGCCGGGGAATTTTCGACACCAATCGAACGGCTATTTTATTGTGTTCTTCTATAATTTTATCCTCATCCCTGGATAACTCCTCACCATTGTAATATTTTTCCAGAGTGTCTTGGGGCACAGTTATAAAGCCGATCATGGACAGCATTGCCGCGACCTTGTATTGCCACGTTCTCTTTAGATTTAATGTATCTGCGAGCTGCATGACAATTTTTTTTATGAATTGGGTACGTCCGAAAGCCTGGGGATTTACAATAGCGAGCATTTCGGTTAATATACCGATACTGCCTGCCAGAGTTTTTTCCAGCAGTTCTTTTTCACTCACGCGCAAGCGGTAGAGCTCTACACCCGCATCAATTTCATTTTGCAAAGCAAATCCGAAACAGGGTTTGGTAAGAAACCGAAACGCTTCGCCCTTATTGATGGCATCAATTGCGGACTGCTGATCTGCATTTCCCGTAAGGATGATCCGCACCGTAGAGTTATGGATTTTTGCAACTTCCCTGAGCAGCTCGATCCCGTCCATACCCGGCATTGAGAGGTCGGAAACAACCACGGCATAAGGCCCGGCCGCTCTGATTTTCTTCAAAGCCTCTGCTCCGCTCCCGGCAGTATCAACTTCATAGCGTAAACGTAATTGCCGGTTCAGGGCATTCAGTACATTAGGTTCGTCATCTACTAATAGTATTTTCATTTTTAACCCCTGTTGACAATTTCTTTACACAATTCATCCCATTCCGGTAATTTCTCAAGCAGCCCCAATTCCTCCAAATAGGAGTCTTCCAGCCGGAGGTTATTGAACAGAATTGAATTTACGTTCTGGGAAATAAGGTAGATGGCTGCATAAAGGTAAGTTACAATTCGGGATTCTCCTTCGTCGGCAAGCTTCGGGGAACAGCAGAATTCAACACTTTTATAGACTGACTCAGGCAGTCCCCAGATCTCAAGCACATAGCTTGCAGCCTCTAAATGCGACATTCCCAGAACCCGGCGTTCGGCCTCAATGAGATTTCCGTCATTTTCATAGATATCTTCCAGGATTTTTTCATACGACCGCGGTGCATGATTGGCCAGTACCAAAATTCCCAAACTTTGAAGTAAACCGGCAACCATGACATCATCGATAGTTTTCTTTGAGGCCCGTTCATTTTTGGCTATTTCTCCCGCCAGCAAACTGATCTGTTCACTGATCTTCCATAATTGGTTGACATCGAGATGCTTCATTCTTAACGATTCATAAGCATTGTTCAGGCGGTAAAAAAGGACAAAGGATTTTAGTGTGTTTGATCCCAACAAACTGATGGCAAAGGCGACAGAATGTACCTTGTTGCGCATCCCGTAAAAGGAAGAATTAACAAGCTTCAGAATTTTGGCAGTCATTCCTATGTCTTTTTCAATAATAGCGGCTATCGTATTGGATGTGCTGTGTTCGGAGTTTATTTCCATCACAAGTTGTGAGTACAGCGTTGGTAATGAGGGAATTGAGCGCAGACTCATGAGCAATGACATGCGTGAATTGCTGACCTTATCCCTGACTTTCAGCATCCTTTCGATGACTTCCGAAATCGTTTCGGCATCGGTTGGTTTCGATAAAAAATAATGTGCCAGGTGCCCTGATTTAATGAATTTGTCGTTATCGGACTGGCCTGATAACATTATACGGATAGTCGTCGGATATTGCTTGCTGATCCGCTCAATCAGTTCCACGCCGTCCATGCCCGGCATGCGGATATCCGTAACGATGACGTCACAGGGATTATCATTTACCGCCGCAAGAGCATCCACTGCACTGGTAAAAAATTCCATTTCCCAGTCTGCTCTTTTATGCCTCAGGGAACGTTTTATGCCGGATAAGACTTTGCTCTCATCATCTACAAACAGAACTCTAATTCTCATCTTCAACCTCATCGTTTTGAAGTATTGGTATTTTGATCGTAAAGGTGGTTCCATGTTCGGGATCTGACTTAAAATAAATCTCACCCTGCAATTTTTCCACTACAGTTGTGTAGGCGATAGTCAGTCCCTGGCCCGTCCCTTTGCCCGGTTCTTTCGTCGTGAAAAACGGATCGAAAACGCGATGCTGCAGCTCCGCAGGAATGCCCGGACCATTGTCTGCCACTGTGATAACAATCTTACCTTCACATTGCCAGGTGCTGATATTTATTTTTCCCTTTTTGCCGGCCTTTACTTCGGGTGTTTCGGCCAGGGCCTGTGCTGCATTCGTAATCAGATTCAGCAGAACCTGATTGAGTTCCCCGGGCAGACAAAGTGTGGACGGCAGTCCGGGATCTAGGTCCGTGAGCACTTCCGCATAGTATTTCCATTCATTCTTTGCCACGGTGATGGTGGTAGTGATGCAATGATTAATATCGGTCATGGTTTTTTCCCGGGACCCGGGGTGAGAGAACTCTTTCATGGCCCTTACGATTCGTGTAATATTCCCCACCCCCTCAAGGGATTGCCGAATCGAATCCGGGATCTCTTTCAGCAGAAAGGGCAAATCCATCTCTCCCTTAGCAGTATCGGCGGCCGCCAGCAGCTGCCTGGTCCGATCCGGATCATCAAGCGTATCGGCAAGCCCTTCATACATGTTCAGAATTTTCAGGAGGTCTTTGAATCCGCTGCTTAAAAAACGGATATTATCGCCTATGTACTGGATAGGCGTGTTGATCTCGTGGGCAATCCCTGCTGCCAGCTGCCCGATGGATTCCAGCTTTTGTGCCTGCCGCAGTTCCCGCTCCATCAACAATTTTTCACTGACATCTCTTTTGATAGCAATAAATCCAGTGAGTCCTTCATTTTCATTTTTCAGGGGTACAATGGTCATATTTTCGATATAATCACTGCCGTCCTTCCGGCGGTTTGTGAGATCCCCTGCCCAGATCTTTCCGGAAAGAATTGTATGCCATAGCTCTTTATAAATGCCCGGATCGGTTTTTCCGCTTTTCAGGATTCGGGGATTTTTTCCTTTAACTTCTTCAAAGGAGTACTGCGTGATCTTCTCGAAACCTTTATTCACATATTCAATATTTCCCTTGATATTTGTGATTACAATGCCTTCCGTGAGTTCATTTATCGCCATTCCAAGGTTCAGCAGACGTTTTTCGGATTCAATCTGATCCGTGATATTCACAATTATCCCCTGATAGCGATCAATGACACCGCTTTCATCCTGATAGATGGTTGTACTGTCTTTGACCCATTTTATTTCACCGGCTTTGGTTCTGATGCGATAAGTGATATTTGAAGTCATTTTTTGTCTGTGTCCGATTTGAGACCTGACCGCTTCTTTCTTTACCTCCTCCAGATCATCCGGATGTATGAGGTCGGAATATTTAATTTTGCCTGACAAGAGCTCTTCGGATGTGTAACCGAAGAGCCCTGAAACATTTCTGGAAACATATTCAATCGGCCATCCTTCTTCATCCCGCCACAGGAATGCAACCGCCGGACTGGCATTAATGATCTCATTGGCCTTGTGTAATTCCCTGCTCATTTTTTGACGTTTTTGCTGTTCTTCGATATTACTGAAAGCGTAAGCAATATCCGCTCCTATTTCCTTAAGCAGAAGTTTTTCTTCCTCCGTGATGGCAGTGCCTTTGGGTACGGAAATACAGATTGCACCGAAGCATCGTCCCCGATGATGTAATCCCATTGTCATGGCCGATTTTTCGTGGTCGATAATACTCATGGGACAATCCCGGCAAATGGCATCGGTTTTGTCGTGAATATACACTTCCGTCTGTTCAACCGCCTTCAGCATGCAGTTCCCCAGTCGTCCCTTTTGCAATTGCTCGAATATGGAGTCTTTGTTTTTAAGTGTTCCGGCATATTTGGCCAGGATAAAATTCTGTTTTTCATCAAGCAGCAATCCCATTACACAGGAGTATCCGTGAGTTTGGATGAGATTGTCACAAGTTCCCTGCATTAGTTTTTCCACATTTTTTTGATGGGTGATCAGCCGGCTGACATTTCGAATGGAACTTAGCAGCGAGTTCAGGCTCATGATTTTTCTATCCTGGCGTTTTTTATTGAGCGCAATAGTTATGGCCGTCCAGAGGTCTTTCCTGGTGAAGGGTTTGAGTATATAGCCATAAGAAATATTCAAATCAGTCCTCGAAAGCAGTTCTTCATTGGCGTAGGCCGTTGTGAAGATCACAGGGGTTCGCCTGACTTCACAAATTCGGGCTGCCGCTTCAATTCCATCCATTCTGCCTTTTAATTTAATGTCCATGAGAATCAGGTCCGGTCTTTCTTTGTTGGCAAAATCAATGGCCTTTTGGCCCTCGTAAACGACGCCCACCACTTCATGGCCCAGCTCCATAAGCATTCTTTTCAGATTTTCAGCTGTGATAGCCTCGTCTTCAACAATTAAGATGCGTGCTTTGATTTCAAAGTTCATTTTTTTCTCTCCTTATGAGGTCGATGATCAGGCCATGAATTTGAACAGTCCGGATCACAAACTTCAGGATTCCTTTTCTGCGACATTTTCAGTCAGAAGTTTATTTACGGCTTCAACAAAGCCTTCGTGGTCCGTGATCGGCTTTGTGATATAACCGTCGGCCTGGCATTCCCGGAGAAACTTTTCCCGGTCTCCTCGCATTGCATGAGCTGTTGCCAGAATTATTGGTAAATGTGCAGAAGCCGGATTCTCCCGGAGCAATTTTGTGATCGTTATTCCATCAACAAGTCTGCCTTCATACGAGCTCTTGGTCAGCGATATATCCATGATAACCAGATCTATCATACCGCCGGCACACAGGTTTAATATTTCGCGAACATCTTCAGAATGAGTAACCTTGAAACCACCCCGTTTTTCCAGAATTTTCCTGAAAATGATGATGTTTAACGGGTCATCCTCAACTACGAGTATATGTGCCATGTCAACACCTAACCTTTCATCTACTTATTTTCTGATTGCCATTTTACTAATTTCATGATGGTCTTTTCAATCGTCTGCCAGTCTTCCGTTTTGGCTGCTGATTCTAAGTCCGCACCTAATAAGGATACGTTCGCAAAGCCGAAAGAACCTCCCGTCCCTTTGATTTTATGCCCCAGTTGCTGAATCGTCGTTAGGTCTTTTACACCGAGTGACCGCTCAAGGCTGGCGATACGGTTTTGCATCTCTTCCACAAAAATCAGTTTTAACTCTTCCATCATTTCCGTGTCCATAATTTCCCTTTCTTTGATTCCTTCGCCGGATATTGAACTCGTAAGATCAGCAGCCTGCCGCATTGACCCCGGCATTAATTTTTTCTTCAGGTTCCTCTTCGTCACCGACAGGTTTTAAGGCAAGCTTGAAAGTGAGCTCGATGGTTGTACCCTTACCTTCCCCTTCACTGGTCAGCGCAATTGTCCCATTCATCAATTCCACCAGAGATTTAGTGATGGCAAGCCCCAGGCCTGTACCACCGAATTCTCTGGATGTCGAACCGTCCGCCTGAGCAAATTTATCAAAAACTTTTTCCTGTTTTTCGGGAGCAATTCCGATGCCTGTATCCTCCACCAAAACGTGCACCCGGCCTGCATCTGAGTCCTGCTTAACCAATATCCTTATGCCGCCTTCTTTTGTAAATTTGATGGAATTGCCTATCAAATTCAAAAATATCTGCTTCAATTTTTGAGAGTCCGCCCTGATCCAAAGGTCTTCATCGATTCCCTGCATACTGAGGGAGAGCTTCTTCTGTTCGGCCTGGACATGTGTCAGAATGAACAGGTCGTCCATCAACGCTTTAATGTTGACATCCTCTATTGTCAGCTCCATTTTGCCGGCCTCGATCTTGGCGATATCCAGTACATCATTGATCAACCGCAGCAAATGATTTGAACTCATGAGAGCATTTTTCAAATATTCTTTTTCTTCCTCTGGAGTATCGCAGTAACCGTCGAGCACAAGTTGAAGAAAACCGATAATCGAATTCAACGGTGTCCGCAGTTCATGGGATGTGCTGGCCAGGAATTCGCTTTTGAGGGCATCGGCTTCTTTGGCGGCCTCCAGGGCGAGCTGCAGTTCCACATGGGTTTTTTCCAGTTCTTTCATCATCGATAAAGTTCGTTCGTTAGCTTTGGCCAGAGCCTCATTTGAAGCCCTGAGTTCAGCTTCTGCAATCTGCCGCTGTGTAATATCCCTTTGAACAATGGTGTAACCACTGAGCTGATTATTGAGATCATACTGACCCGTAATGTTGATCAAATACCAGTATTCCTCTCCATTTACATCGTCCGAATATTCGAATTCCTGGCTCTCGTTACTCCATTCCAGATGATCGATGGCGTTATCGATTTTTTCACTTAGATCCGTCGGGAATACTACATCATATTTATTGCCGATGTATTGATCGGGATTGTATTCCACTTTACTGTCACTGGGGGGGTAAAAAGTCTGAATCGTACCGGTCAGATCCATGGTGAAAATCAGTTCATTCATGGATAAGATCATCGATCGAATGCGCTCTTCCCGCTCCCGCAGATCTTTCCTCACCTGTTCTTCGCCGGTAATATCACGGATGATACCCTGATAGCCTATTATTTTGTCATTTTCATCTTTGCGCACCACGGCCGTTTCCAGGCAGGTTATGGGTGTACCGTCGGTTCTTCTCAAAGCCAGTTTATAATCATGGATGAAGGAATCCCTTTCGATGATCTCCCGGAATCGTTTACGGTCATCGGGATTCACATAGAGTTGGGCAACGGAATAATCTTTGAATTCATCAGGTTTGATTCGAAAGAGGTCCAGAGTTGACTGGTTTGCTTCGATGAATTTACCCTCACGGGTGGTGATGTAGATGGCATCTTTGGACTGTTCAAAAATGCTGCGGTACTTCATTTCGCTTTCTCTGCGGTTGAATTCGGTGACCGTGAACCTTGCCAACTGCTCTTTGATCAATTTCAGTGAATGATACAATCCAAGTACAATAACAATGAGACCGAAAGAATTAAAAATACCCGAAAAGATCATCTCGATTTCCGGTGGGGAGTCGGTAATGCGGTTCAGATAAGTGATAAATACGGCATAACCGAAGATACTCCAGCCTACTTCAAGGGCAGTGACATTCAACCGCACAATGATAAAATAGCCGACGACAACTGATATCAGGAAAATACTGCCAAAAGCCAGATCCAGGTAATTTATGGGATAAACCACCGGGAACTCGGACATCCAGCTCAAGGCCGTCAACAGACAGAGCAGGGGGAAAAGCCAACGATATAAGATATTTAAGCGCATACTTTGCTCAGACTTTCAATAATCCTCCTGTCAAAAGATAGTATCCTGTACGGCGGGGACCGGTTGACTGTTTCTCTTTTCCAACTGCTCGTAAATCGTATCTTCTATTTTTGTTCTTTTATATACGATTTCAACTCTCCGGTTTTTTGCGCGACCTTCGGGAGTGCTGTTATCCGCAACAGGTCTGAACTCCGCAAAGCCTTCGGCCGAAAGTTTCTCGGGAGGAATCCCTTTTGATATCAGATAGCGCACTATTTCACAGGCCCGGTTGGCGGACAATTCCCAATTGGATTTAAACTGTTTACCCGATATGGGGACACTGTCGGTATGGCCTTCAACCTGAATATGATAGTCAAACTGTTTTAGCATTTCGGCTATTTTCCCGAGTAATTCTTCCCCTTCCTTGTTGAACTCGGCTTTTGCCGGAGGAAACAGCAACATATCAGAAACTGTTATAACAGCTCCTCTTTTTTCTACTTTGACGCTCACATCACCTTCCAGACTGTTCGTTAAGATGAATTCTTCAGCCTCTTTTTTAATGCTGTCCAGCTCGGCCTGGATCATCCCGCCCAGTTCATCAACTGCAACGGGCTGTTTCTCCTCCTCCTTATTGATCATTGTGAGACCCTCACGCGTACCGGCTTCGGGGACCACATCCTGACCCAGAGCAGCTCGCATCGATTGCATGAGCTGGAAAAATTCATCCTGCTTGGTTTCACTCATCGAGAACAGGAGGACGAAAAAGCACAGTAACAAGGTCATCAAATCGCCGTAGGTCATTAACCATCCGGCGGCTTCCTCCTCCTCGTCATCTCCCTGGTCAGCATTGATCAATAAATCTTCAATTTCATCCATGCTTATTTGGCTCCTTTACCGGATTCACCGTTCTCGGCTCTTTTCTTTTGTTCGTCCTCCGTGAGGAGATTCTTCAATTTATCTTCCATAAACCGGGGATGGTCCCCCTGCCTGATTGAGTTTACACCCATGTTGATCAGCTGCATGCGCAGAGATTCCTGCTGACTGCGACTTTTCAGTTTTACCGACATCGGTACAAAAAAGAGATTTGCCATAATTGCACCGTAAAATGTAGTGATCAGAGCTACTGCCATTTTAGGCCCGATGGAAGATGGGTCATTCAAATCCGCCAGCATCTGGATCAGCCCTATAAGCGTACCGACCATTCCGAAAGCAGGTGCATATTTCCCCATATCGGAAAATAACTGCACGCCGTTTTTATGCCGTTTCTGATCGTTTTGCATTTCCGTTGCGAGCACAGTGTTCATTTCCGGACCTTCAATACCGTCCACAACCATCTGTAAGCCCTTTTTCAGGAATTTATCTGATATGTTCTCAATTTCAGAATCGATGGCAAGGATACCGTTTTTTTTCGCTTTGGTAGCCAGGTCGATCAACTCCTCAACAATTTTGGAAAGCGATGTCTGTTTGTTAAAAAAGACTCTGCCCAGAAGAGCAAAAACCTTAAAGACTTCTTTCATCGGGTAAGCGATAAAAGTCGCCGCAATCGTGCCTCCAACGACTATCATCAGCGATGTGAGATCATAAAATAGTCCCAGTCCGCTGTTGAGCATGATCGAGCCTATAACTAGTCCGATACCTGATATAACACCGATTAACGTTGCAAAATCCATAGACCTATTTCCTTATGATGTTAATGCTTTGTTCAATTGGGTCGATCTTGTTGTATCTCATAACTAACTTGATCATATTCCTGTTAATGGTCGTTCCGCCCGGGATCAATTTTATCCCGGATCTCGTAAAGATATCCTGGGCAGTCACCATTCCTTCCTGAATATCGGCAATGTAGATTTTCTCCGTGCGCTCCACCTCCAGAGACAGATCCGATGAAACCGCTTCCACAAGGAACTGCACAACCCGACTGTCAAAGATCGTATCTGCCAGCCCCTGGAGCTCCTGCAGAACGTTTGAGACATTCTTTGCTTCCTTTACATCAAAAACCATATCATCAAAAGCTATTGCCGCTTTTAGTATTCTCGATCCCAACGGTATTTGATTGCCTGCCAGATGGTCCGGCTCACCACTGCCGTCAACACGCTCCTTAATATGCCGAATGATCAGTGCAACTTTTTCAAGACCGCTGTACGCATTGATCAGACGTTCTCCGGTAACCGTATATTGTTTCATCAGCATTTTTTCGTGCTCTGAAAATTTATCCGGAGATTTTGTGAACAGCGAGTCCGGAAAACCGACCTTCCCAATTTCATGGAGAAATGCTGCTAGCTGGATATCTTCGAGTTCTTCTTTGGGGAGATCAAAGCGTTCACCGATGGCGAGCGAGAGTTTTGCGACTTTCTGGGCATGCCCCTTATTTTCCGGCCTGCGGTACTCAATTATCTGGGTAAGAATTGAGATCATGTGATTGAAATTCTGTTCCAGTTTTGTGTTGAGATGCGCCAGGGCAATATTCGATTTTTCCAGTTCTCCCAGTAAATAGGATTTTTCATCCAGGGAGCTTTTTATAACCGCCTTCTCCTTTTCCAGAGCCTGATTTTTTTCGGCAATTATCTTTTTACTTTGCTCCAGCTCAGAGATCATTTCAGCCAGTTTTGCATTTGTATCGACGAGATTATCCTGCAATACCTTGATTCTTAGAAAAGCATCTATTTTAGCTCTGGCCGATTCTTTTTCAATCGGTTTCAGCAGATAATCATCTGCGCCTCCTTCAAGAGCTTTTACCGCATCTTTTGCCTCGGTGAGAATTGAGGATGAAAGCAGCAGAATTGTATTTTCAAACTCGGGATTCGATCTGAGTGCTTTGCAGAATTCATGACCATCCATTACGGGCATGATTACATCTGAAATGATCAGATCCGGCTTGAAATCTTTCACGATTTCAAGACCTGCTTTACCATTCTCTGCCGTTCTGATAAGATAGCGCGGCGGTTTTAAAATAATCGAATACAATTTGTGGATCAGGATATCATCGTCAACAATAAGAATACGGAATCCCTTATCCCTCTTTGTACCCGTATGGTTGAGTGCCGTTACGTTCATAAACAAACTAACTTTCTTTATTCGCTTTTTTTGTTTGATTCAAATTCTCTGGCCTGTTCGAAGAACAGATCAAGTAGTACTTTTCTGGAGAAACGCCATTGTCCCCCAATTTTCACTGCCGGAATATCACCGTTTTTTAACAACTGGTACATTGTTCGATGTTTTATCTGCAGTAATTGACAAGCTTCATCAATATTTATGATTTCTTTTGACATTTTTCCCTTAGGTTATCTAGTGTAGTTATCGGTGTTTTCCTGCAAATCTTTACATATTTTTGCAATTCTTGATACAGGACGATTACAATGAAATAACTTCCGGCGCACCTAATGCACAGATTATCACTCTGAAGTTTGAGGGTTTATCCCGTAATTTCAGCCTGGAAATCAAGAATTATTTTCTCAATTTGATAACTCGATTTTGAATATCAAACTTATTTATTACTTCGACAAACCGGACCGAATTTGAATATTTCATGAGTTCACAAACATATATACCTGTTACAGAACCCGTCCCCAAAACCATCAACCTGTTGGTGGTGGATGATGAGAAAGAAATATGTAATCTGATCAAATCTTCCCTGTCAGAGCTCGATGACAGATATAATATAGATACTGCTCATTCCGCAGCTCAGGCTCTTAAGCATCTGCTACAAAATCACTGTGATGTGTTGATTACCGATATTAAAATGCCCAGGATGGACGGGATGCAGTTATTGAAGTCGGTAAAACGGCTGTACACCAATACCAGTATTATCATTATGACTGCTCACGGGAATCTGGATACGGCCATCGAAGCCATTCGGATAGGTGCTGCTAATTATCTGGAAAAGCCAATATCAATGAAACTGCTCCACCATACAGTGCAGGAAATCATTAACAAACGTTCTGTTTTCATAAGGTTGCAGGAAAGCGAAGAACGCTTCCGGACTGTATTTCACTCTACACCCGACGCGATTTTTATTGCCGGTCACAATGATAAACTGGTAGTATCCGTGAACAGAAGTTTCACAGAACTCATGGGATATGAAAGTTTTGAAGTCGAGGGCAAGACATTTGAATCTTTCGGGTTTTGGTTTGATCCGGATGAAGCAGCCGTTTTCTACTCCCAACTTGAAAATAAATTGCTGGTCAGTAATTTCAGAGCAAAATTCAAAGCCAGAGATGACCGAATATTCACGGGGCTGATATCAGCCCGGGTAGTCTCCCTTAATTTCACACCGCATGATGTAATAGTCATCCGTGATGTGAGTGAATTAGAACTCGCCATCGCCGCCCTGGATGAATCCGAGGGCCGGTATTCCAGAATCTTTCAGAATATTCAGGATGCTTATTTTGAAATAAAACTGGACGGCACATTGCTCGAAATAAGTCCCTCGGTGGAGAATATTCTGTCCTATAAGAGGGAGGAATTATTAGGACGCCCCGAATTTAAAATCTGGGCCAATCAATCCGAGTTAAATGAAATTGTTAAAATTATTAAAAAAACCAGAAAATTAAAAGATTGTGAAATTCAGCTCCGGCGCAAGGACGGTGCTTTACTGACATGCTCCATTAATGCCATAATGGTCGATGCCGATTCTGAATCTGACGTCAGAATTATTGGATCCATGCGTGATATTTCCGAGCTTAAAAAGATCCAGCAGCAGCTGGTTAACAATCAAAAGCTTGAGACAATCAGCCGGCTGGCCGGGGGCATAGCCCATGATTTTAATAACATGCTCACCGGAATTATGGGCTATGCAGACCTCGCCCGGAATATGGTTGAGAAAGACAGTACCATTCATTCTTATATGCAGGCCATTCTCGAAAAATCGAACGATGCCACAGAATTGGTTGAACATTTAATGGCCTTCAGCAGCAGCCGTAAACTGGAATTGCGAGTGCTGAATCTCAATGAACTCCTGATGCCTTTAAGTGATTTTTTAAAAAAGACGGTCAGAAGCAATATAAAATTTACTGTCAACCTGAAACCACATCTTGATATTATCCTTGCTGATTACCATTCCCTCCAGCAGGCCGTCACCAATATTTGTCTGAACTCGGAATCGGCGATGCCCGATGGCGGTCAAATAGAAATTCGCAGCGATATGGTTACAATCACTGATGACGACCAACTAAACCGGCAGGGAATAAATCCGGGGCGCTATATTTTGCTGTCCATCTCGGATACGGGTATGGGAATTCAAAAAGAAGACCTTCCACGAATTTTTGATCCTTATTTCACGACCCGTAAAATAGGCGAAGGCAGCGGTCTGGGTCTGTCGGCCGTTTACGGACTGATCCGCCAGCATGGAGGCTATTTGACCTGCGATAGTATCCCGAATAAAAAAACTACATTCAAACTGTACTTCCCGGTATATGAGTATGGAGAACCGGTCAAACCTGAATCACCTGCTGAATCCATAAGTCCGAAGAATAAAAATGTCCTCATCGTGGAGGATGACAAAAGTGTGATTACTGTTGTTAGAAAACTGCTGGAAAGAGAACATTTTGAGGTCACCATCGCCGTTAACGGGAAAGAGGCTCTGGTTAAATTACAGGAAAACAAGGATATCAATATAATTATTTCCGATGTTGTTATGCCCGAAATGTCCGGCGATGAACTTTACCGGAAGGTTCGTGAAGCTCAATATGATTGTAAGTTTATCTTCATCAGCGGATATGATCGTCATCAGCTTGAGAAAGAGGAATTTGAGGGCGTGGAATATTTACAGAAGCCCTTCAATTCCTCCCAACTCCTGGAGACAATTGCAAACCTCTTCCGGCTGGAGTGAGGGGACGAGACAGACCGTTAAAGCAGGTCTGAAAACATCTGCCCGGAATTAATGCAGGCGTAATCCCTGTGCTTCCTGCTGAAAATAAAAAAAGGGCATGAACCCCTATTTTCAACTCAGTTGCCTGTATATTCTGCTGTATTCCGCCGGATAATTCTCTATTCTTCGCCTAATATCCCTCTGACAATAGCATCAATCACTTCACCGGAATTATACTCATTGTTCTTAATCTTCAGTCTGATATCATCCAGAGAAGCAGTTTTCATTTCGACATCTGCTGATTCGGTTCGCTGCAGTTTTACCTCAGCCGCAACAGGCAGGTTGACTTTTGATAACATCGATTCGGCAACTTCATCGTCAATTTCAGGTTTGAAATAATAACCCGACCTGACCCTTCCTTTAATATTCTCCAGAGACTCCTCATCGGAGGTCGGAACATCGCCGACTTGTTCGGAAAGCCTGGCAGCCAGCGCTTTTTCTTCCAGCAGGACCTTGGCAGTGGTTGAAATTATCACGCTGTCTTTACCTGAATTACCTGCTTTGGAAACTTTAGACCTTTTTCCCGTACCCTTTTGGACTGAATTGATCTCTTTAAGGTGATCCTTTGAGGTCAGTCGCTTGATTTCCTGCGATAATCCGTTCAGTATTTTAATCGGTGTCATTCAGACTATTCCTGTTGTATGTCCACAATTCTGCGTTCTTCGTTTTGCTCATAAATCAGACGTTTTTGTCTCCGCCTATTCTGTATATCGGTAATTTTTGAGATTTCTTTAATCTTTTCTGATTTCAACGTATTAAAATAGGCCATGATATTTTCATCAATAGCCGTCATTTTTTTCAGAATCTCTTTGATTTTGACATTAAAAAATTCTGTGCGATTATTACACTCTTTCGCACTTAGCGTCTCTTGCCTGGATCTTTCGGTTTCTTTCAGGATTTCAATCCAGTTCTCTCTTTTATCGAGAAGTTTACTAATGTCCTCCGTCGTAGGAGTGCCTTGCCCCCACACATCTTTCGTCTCTTCGAAGGCCCGGGTGATAATCTCATAGTCCACCCTGTCGGATGAATTTAATTCCCGTTCTTTATAGATTTGTGCTGTTGTAGTTCTCATCTTAAGCCTGTTTGTGATAGATCAAACCGGCAATATATTCCAATTTGGAGAGCAGATCCAGCATCTCCTGCTCGGGGATTTGCCTGATCAGTTCCCCGGTTTCCTTGTCTGTCACTCTGATAACCGGCTTATCGGTTCTCTCGTCAATCGAGAATGAAACTTTAGTTGAAAAGGATTCCACATACGTACTGACTTTACTGGCGAGTTTAGCAAAGTCAAGTTCCTCTTTTTTCGTCTTCTCATTCGGTGTATCCGTCTTTTGTGCCTCAGCTGTTATCGTTTTTCCCACTTGGCCGGCGGGTTCTTGCTGGATGGCAGGAGTAACGCTTCTATTTACCGGCGGCACAAAATTAGTGGTGACTGGGTTTATTGTTTCCATAATTTCTCCTAGTATTGGGTGCTGAACCTGCCAAAAAATGACATTTGATTGGCCAGTTTGGCCATCATTGCCTGCATTTGCGAGAATTGGGACCGCAACTGGTTTTCCCGTATGGACAACAAATCATCCATAGAACTGATACGGTTATCAAGATTCCTGATATTAGCGTCCAGATTCTCTTTACTCGAATCGATGGTTCCTCCAACAGCGACGAATCCGTCAATAAAATCTTTGATGGCAACTGCAATACCGTCGGTTGTTGCGCTCGAACCATCCGTCGCATTAAATATATCGGACACATATTGACTGTTAGTCTCCAACGCTGTATTGAAATCGTCTGTACTGGTAAATGATAATTTACCGTTGCTGTCGGCTTCAATACCGATTTTATACAGACGCTTGTAAAGTGCCGATGATGTTATATCCACTTCACTGCTGATAATATCACGCAGGGATGAAGAAATGCCACGATAAACAATATCGTCTGCCAGGGCACCACGCTCATACGTATCCGGATCGATCTGAGCATTGGCTTTCAAGTTACTGATCACATCATTGTAAGCATCCAGAAATCCCTGGATTTCCGCTTTGACTGCTTCCGTATCAGGCGTAATGGTAATGGTTTCAGTTGTGGCAAAGGTATCCAGCAGATGGATTGTCAGTCCGTCAATTGCATCCGTTACATTGTTGGTGTCCCGATAGAAATCCAAGCCATCAATATTGAATTTGGAATTAAGCATACTACTTGTCTCGTCTGTCCCCACCACTGTGATATACCCTCCAGCCGTACCAGTGGACTGGGATGCGGACGAAATCTCCAGTGTCTGCAGAAGGTTATTCGAACTATCCGTGAAATCTACACGGTTGGTATAACCTGACTGGTTGGCTCGTAACACCAGCCGGGATTTTCCATTCTGTTCGGAGATGACCGAAGCATGGGCTACTTCATCGTTATCAATGGTACCTGCGGCCACGGCATCGGACATAGCCGTGTTGATGGCATCTCTAATAGCATCAAGCACCGTACTGTCATCATTGCCACTAAAATCAGCAGCGTTGACAGTAACGGAAATTGAAACCCGGTTGGTTGCATCGGCATCCGTCGGATGAGCAACTTCAATTGAGAATGTCTGATCTGTGGAAAAGGTTGAAGCAAGCAAAGTGCCCGTATCCGTATATTGTTGTGATACTCTGGTGTCGGAAGTTGCGAGCCTTTCCACAGAAAGCGAATGGTTACCGAGATTGGTGGATGTGGCGGCTGTGACGGTAAAAAGGTCCGAATTACTCACCGTGGCCTGTTTTGTGGCAAAATAGTCCGTGAGTGGATCCGTAAGCCTGTCAACCTTGCTTTTCAGGGCAGAGAGCTTTGAATCGAGATCACTCAAAACTTGTGATTTGGAGTTAAGCAAGTCTCTCTGCCGGGCTAATTTATTCCTCGGCCTTGATTCAATTTGCATATATTGCTGGACGAGATATTCTATCGAATTCTGGTTACTATATATGGAAGTAAGATCTATGGCCATGGGGGTCCTTTCATTGGACTTTCATTGCCTGAGTCCAAATACTTTTAAATTCAGTTAATAACTGCTTGGCTTCGTCGAATTCACCTTTGCCGATTCGATCAAGAATATAACGATACAAATTTAAAAAATTCCTGGCAATCTCGATATTATCGAAATTCAGGGCATTGATCAATTCCTGTACGGCTCGCATTGCCCGGCTCCGGTCCTCTCTTGCACAACCGGTTATCGCAGCATCGTAGATATAGGCAATCAGCTGTTCGGGACTTGCCGACATTACTTTTTGAGTTAGATATGGGTCCACGTTGTTTCTTCTCTGTGTAGAATTTCCGTACATTTAATTGTTGCTCCTTAATATTTTCAAATTCCGTGCCAATGTAATCTTGCTCCCCGACCTGCCTGAACCGTGAAATATGGGGTTGGTGGGTGGGAAATTACTTCCCACCCCGACCTCATTTTTCCTACACTATCTGAACAGCGATAACACCGCCTGCGGCGCTGCATTTGCCTGGGCAAAAGATGAAAGTGCAGTCTGTTGAATGATCTGCAATTTCATGACTTCCATTTGCTCACGGGCGAAGTCTGCGTCTTCGATTGTGCTTCGAACCGCTTCGGTATTGGTTATGCTGATTGACAATGTGTTCTCCTTACTGGACAACCGTGCCTGATAATCACCGACTTCCTGAATGGATTCAGACAGACTGGTAATTGCATTATCTACGGTTGTGATAGCTGCTGCTGCACTTGCAGCACTACTCAGTGATATCGAACTCACATTAATAGTGTCATTACCAACTGTATTGGAGACCGATGAATCCAGTGATACTGCGAGAGTGTCACCGGCATCAGCTCCAACGTGGAAGGTATAACTCGACCCAAACAGGCTGGATCCGTTCCACTTGGTCTGAGAGCTGACATCATCGAGCTCTGCCAACAGCGCATTAACCTGGTTGGAAATAGCCGTTCTCTGGTCCGAGTCAAGTGCATCATCAGATGCCTGCACCACCTTATCCTTTACTGATTGGAGAATTGACATCTGTGCCTGGTAGCCGCCTTCAGCAATAGAAAGAATGCTTTTGGCGTTACCAACATTCGAATAGGCTTGCTGCAACCCGCTTACGCGTGACTGCAGCTCTTTGGCAATTGAATATCCGGCAGTATCATCCTGAGCTGAATTTATCCTTTTCCCCGTTGATAACCTGAATTGATGATTCGAAATACTCTCATTCAGTTTCATCAGGGACGATAAGGATCTCATTGCCTGGATGTTAGCTCCGATTCTCATTAAATCGCTAGCCATAATTACCTCCATGTCTATTTTAAGGCGTCCGTGCCCACAACGGTAGCTGACTTCATTCGGTCAGTTTTCAACACCACCGTAAATTAAAAACCGACTTTACTACTTCTCTTTATAAAATCGACCGTTTACAGGTGGTATTGAGATTATCAGCTAATCAGACCTGTTTGTGAAATAACTCTGAAAAATAATAATGAATTTTTGATAATTTTCGTATATATCCATTATTATTTATCAAAGAAAGTATCCCTTTTGCATCACACTCAATACAGTCAATATCTTTTGCCCCTGCCGCGCTCTGCCGGTATTGCACTCTCCGGGATCGGATCGGGTTTCGTAAGATCAGTTCACACCCCGCTCATATTCCTTCAACGCCTGGCCGGGCCTGACGATACAGTCTATTGTGCCTTTAGCTCCTGAAGTTTTTCGTTCAGGATTTCATCGAACATACGGTCTAAATGTTCACCCTTGACCTTCCACTGTCCGCCGATTTTCAGGGCCGGTATTTTACCCTGCTGGACAAGTCTGTAAACCGTCTGTTCCTTGATATGCAAATATGCCGATACTTCTTTAATTCCCAAAATGTTACTACTCATCATGTTCTATTTCCTTTCTGTATTAATTACCAGTTAATTACTCATACCAGGGTTTATCGAAACAACGAAAGTACTGTTTGCGCAGAAGCATTTGCCTGGGTAAACATGGATAACGCTGTCTGCTGAATAATCTGAAGCTTCAAAACCTCCATCTGTTCTTTGGCGAAATCCGCATCTTCGAAATTACTCCGTATTGATTCTGTGTTCGTTATGCTCACCGAGAGCATATTTTCTTTACTGGATAATCTCATTTGATAATCACCCAATTCCTGCATCGACTTCGCCAGACTCGTAATTGCGTTGTCCACCGTTGTAATCGCTGCAGAGGCGCTGGCTGAAGACCCCAACGAGATTGCACTTAGATCTACTCCGTCACTACCTACTGAATTTGAAGCTGAAGCATCAAAAGAAACCGACAGAGCAGCCCCGGCACTTGCGCCCACTTGAAAACTAAAGTCATTATATCCGCTGGTCAGAATCGAATTTCCATTCCACTTGGTCTGCTCCTGAATATCATCAAGCTCTGCTAGCATCTGGTTAACTTCATTTCCAATCGCAGTCCGGTTACCGGAATCCATCGCGTCATCTGCCGCCTGGACTACTTTATCTTTTATGGTCTGAAGAATTTCCATCTGTGCTTCGTAACCACCTTCGCCGATTGCGATAATGTTTTTAGCATTTCCAACATTTCTAAGTGCCTGCTTGAGTCCGGATGCCCTGGCTTGCAGCTCTTTGGCAATTGCATAACCCGCACTGTCGTCAACTGCCGAGTTGATCCTTTTTCCGGTAGAGAGTCTGTATTGATGTTTAGCCAGCCTTGTATTGACCGCCAGCAATGAATGTAAGGCTCTGCGCGCTTGAATATTGGTAGCAATCCTCAACAGATCGTTCGCCATGTTGTCACCTCCTTGTTGTTATCGGGCTTCCCTGCCCTCAACTTGTTAATGTCTCTTTTGACCTGATGTCAATTTATTTGTCTTGAATAAAACCAGACTTCTGATGAAAATATCGGTGTAATCAACAGTATCTTAATTTATTGAGGAATTTTCATGAATGATTGCTGCACATAAATTATAATTCATTAAAAATTAATATAATTTCATGATATTTAATGAAAATCGAGAAAATCGGAGAAAATCAAATAAAATTGCATAATCAGAGTTGCCATGAAGAACCCGGTAACACTGTAATAAAGCAGCCTGACCAAGGATGATACCCGCGATTCAGTGCGCCGTCACCTGCAGGCTGGCGTTTTACATCCCCCCGGTCCGCTTGCCCGGTAAATATGAAAACCAATAAAACCTTCGCCGAAATTTTACACTGCAATTCTTTTTACTATATTGCCAGCCAAAATATTTAAAATGCAAAATGATCTTTGATCTTCACCTATAGGAAAACGGAAAGCCCCCTTTGCAAGGAAGACTTTCCGTTTATCAGCTGTTTTAATGAACTCTGCTCCGGAATAAAGACCTGACCGGATGTCAGTTCATCGGATTGTTGTTGCACATATCCTGTTAAGCGTCACTATCTGAAAAGCGATAAGACGGTCTGCGGTGCGGCATTTGCCTGAGCGAAGGACGAAAGTGCAGTCTGCTGAATGATCTGCAATTTCATGACCTGCATCTGTTCTCGGGCAAAATCCGCATCTTCAATCGTACTGCGTACGGCTTCCGTATTCGTGATGCTAATAGACAGCGTATTTTCTTTACTCGAAAGACGGGCCTGATAATCGCCAACCGTCTGAATCGACTCAGACAGACTGGTAATTGCACTGTCCACGGATGTTATCGCTGCCGAAGCACTTGCAGCCGAAGCAAGACTTATCCCGCTCAGGTCAACATTGTTATCTCCAACGGCAGCTGAGGTTGATGTATCCAGAGTCACTGCCAGAGTATCTCCTGCATCCCCTCCTACGTGGAAAGTCTTGGCCGAAGCCGTGAAGAGTGTACTGCCGTTCCATTTGGTCTGACTGCTGACATCATCCAATTCGTGCAGGAGAGCCGTAACCTGGTTGGTGATTGAAGTCCTCTGATCCGAATCGAGGGCATCATCAGCGGCCTGAACGACTTTGTCTTTAATTGACTGCAGGATTGACATCTGGGCCTGGTAGCCCCCTTCTGCAATCGCCAAAATACTCTTG
>JAJRUW010000023.1 GCA_024277615.1 Fidelibacterota bacterium
ATAGATATCATTGTACTTAATCTTTTTCTCAACTTTTCCTTCCCGGATCAGGTTTGATTTTCCATAGCCCACGAGGCTTTTATCCCTGGAATCAATCGCAACCATTTTAATGGAACTGGAGCCGATGTCAAGACCGATGTTAAGATTGGAGGAGGAAAAAAGTCCCACGTTTAATTTTCTCCCCAGGAACCTGTCTGTATCCGCTTGGGCCAGACCGACTCGTAAGGTCCCGTATTATCTTCGAGTTTGACATTGATGCCGTAGGGAATGCCGTAGCGCTCGGTACTTACAATGAGTTCGCCTGTAGAATCCACATAGGTAGTTGAGATATCGGGGATTCCGTATTGACTGATGATGTTTGCTCCCGTATTGATTTCCCAGAGGGAGAGATTTACCATGGATTCAACATCGTATTTATTTTTCAGCTTCTGTACTGACCCCACCGTTTCCATCTTGGACTGGTATGCCATTGTCAGCAGGGATACACCTGCAATCGTGAAGAGCAGGAAAAACACACTGACAAGCCCCAGTAAAAACCCTTGCTGCTGATCTTTTTTTCCCATAATTACCTCATTAATGCAATGTAAAATTGTGTCAGTTCCGTATTAAACAGAACGGTTATGATCCCGGCAATAGCGAGTATCGTAGGGAACTCCGGGATAGCGTCCCGATGATCTTTCTTAAAGAATTTAATTTTCACGGACCCGAGAATTGCCCCTATGAACCAGGCCAGAAAAATACAGAGTATAATTCCGAAACCGCCAAAAAAGAGCCCCAGCACTGCTCCAAGTTTAATTTCGGAATAATCGAATCTGACTACCGTTTTGCCTGCGATTTTCATAAAATTGTAAACTGCCATTACCCCGGCACCAATTACCATACCCAGTAGCGCGTTGGGGAATTCGGACTGGCGATAGGCCAGTAAAAAGATTACACTGAGCATCAGCATAATCAACAGAATAAGGTCGGACATGACCCTGTTTTCGTATTCAATGGCGATGATGGCAATCAGCGATATGCCGAAGAGCAAAACGATAATTGCTTCGTAGCTCCAGCCGAATTTCAGTACGAAAATACTGACCCAGGCAAATTCACCGATCTCGATAAAGAAATTCCGGGTGGGGATTTTTGCACCGCAATAGGGGCATTTGCCCTTGTGCATCAGATAACTCAGAATTGGGATCTGATCTTTCCAGGTAAAGGCCGTTGCGCAGGACCTGCAATAAGGCTCCGGTTTAATAATCGACTGATTCCGGGGTATCCTGTCGATGGAGTTATTGCTGATGATAGCAAGCACCGAGCTGATAGCAGCAATTCCCAGTATGCTGAAAACCATATTAGTTCCTGATATAAACCATTCTGCCATAATTCATCGTCCTGTTGTCAGCTACCAGATTCAGAGAGACCTTTAACCGGTTGGCATGGGTTGTAGATATTTTTTGAAAGGACAGGTTCTGAATATTCACATCCAGCGGGACATTGACATTGTCACCGGCAGCCCAGGTGAGTTGTCCGTAGTCGGAAGCCACGCGGATATCATTGCCCTGGACATCCTTCAGGTGCAGGATGTGTCCGTAATTTGTAGGAATGTTGAGCCATTCAGCCAGGAAGTTATAGTAAACTTCAACGGAATCACCATAACACATAGCCACTTTGTTTGAAATGTACTGATCTATAATTTCAGCATTTCGTTTGAGGTCAACAATGTCCTTTGATTCATCAGTCTGCTTCTGAGTTATCATCAGTACTGAGCCGAAGGCAATCGCAAGTACAGATCCTGCTACGATGCTGGACATCAGTTCAACCAGCGTGAATCCTCTTTTTACTCTCATGTTTAATTCCATTTCCAACTCCTCTGTGGTGAAATAAATACTGAAAGACTGTCTTCAAAATTTTCCGGATTTTTCCAGGCGAATTTTACGGTAACCTTGATCAGGTAGTCGGCATGCTGCCGGCCCAGATCCAGCTGGGCGTCCGCACAGGCTTCATCGCCGTTTTCATCAACAAATCTGTTGAGTGACACTGCACCGAACTGGTCATTGTCATATAAAGGCTGGGAACAGGAAGTGTGAAATTTAACCCGCTGTAATTCCGTACCGCCTTCAAAATCGAAAATATGCACGAAAGTATCATTTTTCAAATGGCTCAGGCCGGCATTCATCGCATTGATGTTGAAGCCGCGGTTCAGGCCCACATTACCCTGAAACCATATTTTGGCCCTGTCGTCAAACGGATCACCTTTATCGGTTGCCAGGATAAATACCGGATTTGTCAGCATAGGATCGCCCTGGCAGGACCATTTATCATCGGGCAGCGAATGTACCGAAGCCGAACAATCCTCGCCTGAGTAAGTCATGAACAGCATCTGGGGCAGAGTTCCGCTATCACAGAAACCGCAATCATCAACACCGCCACCGCCGTTGTTGCCGATTCCACTGCCGCCCGTATTTTCACAAACAATGTCACCGCTGCTGTTTACCAGGTCCTCAAGCAGCAGGCAGCCGAACTGATCCCCCCTGTACAGGGGTTGGGAACAGGAAGTATGAAATCCAATTCCCTGGAGCAAGGTCTCATCTGCCGCATCATAAATATAGACATAGGTTCCTGATTTTAACTTAGTTTCTCCTGCATTAGCCGCATCGATTTCGAATGTGCCGTTCAGATCGACAATTCCATCAAACCAGGTTTTAGCTTTTTTGTCATTGGGTTTCTTCTTATCTGTGGCGATGATGTGGACCGGCGACTCGAAGGCCGCATAGTCGGTACACGAAACTTTTTTATCTTCCTGGGCGTGGTGGGAGGCCTCGCAGTAATCACCCGTATAGCGCAGGGTGAGCCGGGCTGGTTTGGTATGCTCATCATCACAGAACCCGCAGCTCTCCGAAGCGCAGGCTCCCAGGATACAGCCGTGTCCCAGATGAGCATCCACAGCATTGGGACTGACCATTATTGTGTGCTGATTCTGCGGATTACCCGGTGGAATATGGCAAATAGCAACTTTACCGTTTGGATTGCTGTCTCCGGAGCCCCCTTCATCCTGACCCGCTACACCGGGGTCGCCCGGATCAAAAGTGATCCAGCCGGGTTCGTGAAATGAGGGACCCTCCCAGTGCCAGAAAAGATAGCCCTCCCACAGCAGACCACTTACAATATGGGGGTGGCCCGAAGACATATCAATCTGGAAATTATCAGTACCGTCCGGATTTACTTCCACAGCCCACACAGTCAGGGCGCCGTTACGCCATTCCCCGTTGGGTCCCAGCGTATTTTTGCGGGTATCTCCCGTGTTGGTGGGATGCAGATTAAACGGTCCACCCGGTTGGGCGTTGGCAATGGCATCTACATTGAAATACAGACCGATATTGGTCAGCTGGGTTGTTCCGGGCTCGCCATCCAGTGAATATACGGGTAAAGTTGAAAAATCAGTATATCCGGTAACACCATCAGGCGGGGGAGACCCGATTGACTCAACAGCATTAGTATAAGCCTCTGCATAATCCACGACACTTTGGTAAGTGGATGGATCCAATGGATTATAGACTCCGTTTATGACCAACCTGCCCCCCTCGGACAAATGGCTGTTCAGAATGATGATCTTGAATTTTGCAGTCTGATCAAAAGCATCCAGCAGATTAACATGCGTATTCTGAAGATTGAAAAAGTCGATTCCCACTACATTGTACTTATCATCGTACTGGTGAGTGTGCTGATCTGTTTTCCCGTTTCCGATTTCGAAAAAGCTGATATTGGCACCATCCGTTGTATCCAGGTCAAAATGGCCGTACGAAAGTCCGGCGCCGCCGGCACCGCCTCCCGAATTGGAAGAGATGGTAACATCATCCCCGTTATTTCCGATTCCGCAAACATCTACACCCAACTCGGAAATAAAACGCGTCAGTACCGTACTGCCGAATTGATCATTCTGATAGAGTGGTTCGGAGCAGGATGTGTGAAATTTAACAGTCTGCAGGGTGGCACCGGTACTGACATCTAAAATATGGACATAAGTATCGAGGTCGAGGTGGTCTTGAATTGCATTGTAAGCGTTAATGTTGAAGGAGCTGTCAATAGCCACATATCCGTCGAACCAAATGTTGGCGTTGGGGTCTGCCGGGTCGGCGCTGTTGGTCGCCATAATCTCAACCGGGGAAGTAAATTGAGGATCGCCGCTGCAGGTGACCATTCCCGAAGATTGAGAGCTGTGCGTCAGGCTGCAGTCATCTCCCGTGTAGGTCATGCTGAGGATGGCCGGGCGGTTGAGATCCCCGCAGTACATGCAGGCATTTTCATCACTGCCGATTACGCCGTCACCGTTAAAGGTTCCCGAAGTATAAAGTATCTCTACTTCGGTGGTTCTGAAGCCTTTTTTACCGTTAATGTCCAGAGGTGTGGCTTGTTCAACCAGCAGATCATCCAGCAGTGTGCTGTCTAAAACGACGTCATAATCGAGTGCGAGAGCATATTCCATCCGGTCTGACATGGCCATCCAGGCATCATGTTTCAGATTGGCTTCTGCCAATTGTCTTCTCGAGTGGAAGAGATATTGTGAGCCCCCCAATAGCATGATTGTGAGCAGGGCAATGGCCACGGTGACTTCAACTAAGGTAAAGCCGCAAAACCTGATATGCTTTTTTTTCATTTTTATTACTCCCCGATTGACCCTGTAGCTCTTTGAAAACACAAAATCTCCTTGGCTGTCTGCAGGAGATCAGGAGAACACATCCGGTGTAGAACATATCCCGGATCAGAAATTCCAATCAATATTCGGAATCGATATGCTGAGCGGGCTGTGCCGGGATAAACCATTTTTTAATTATCTAAACCACCGGCAAAATTGCCATCCTGATCGAGTGTTCTGGGCGAATCAAGAATACCGTTAGCATCACACTTTATCAGATAAGTGCTGCCATCGCCCGTATATGTGTAATCTTCCTGATCAAAGTAATTGCCCTGAAGTTCGCCGTCTTTAATTTTACTCCACCAGGCATCGAAAACAGTCACTTCGTCTGCAGCTACGGGATATCCGTCCCCTTCGTTTTCAACATAAAAGACGCGGAGACGATCCCGAATTGAGGCGAGCGAGACATCGGCCTCACTCATCCTCACTTTTTTCATATTGCTGGTATAGATAGGAACTCCAATTGATATTAACAAAGCTATGATCACCAGAACGATCATCAATTCAACGATTGAAAATCCGGACTGCTCAAGTCTGACTCTGTTCTTACGTTCGTCGATCATGTGCTTTCTTGCACTGTCGTCAGCATCAATTGGAGTTCCGTTTTATACACCGGTTTCAAATATTAAACCGGTATTAATCCATACCACCGCTGAATACACCGGCTGCGTTGAGTGTACGGTCGGCATCCAGGATACCGTTAGCGGCACATGTGATGGTGAAGTCAGTACCGTCCGTGCTGGTGTAGGTGTAATTGGTGTTATCGAAGTATTTCCCATCCAGGTCTGAAGCCAGAATGTTATTCCAGGCAGCGCCGGCTACAGCAGCACCATCGTATGGATTTGGATATTCTTCGTGTTCAGCATAGTACACACGCAGGTCGGTACGGATGGTACCCAGCGTTGCATCAGCTTCACTCTGACGTGCTTTGTTCATATTACTGGTGTAAATCGGTACGCCCACAGCGGCCAAAATACCGATGATCACCAATACGATCATTAACTCAACTAATGAGAATCCAGCTTGTTTTTTTCTCATGATTATCTCCTTTTTTGTTTTATTTAACATGTGACTTTATTCACTTTTATTGCGTAAGTGAAAAAGGCTGTACTCTGTTTTCTTCGTCTTACAGCTCATTTTATTACGCCTGACATATGGAATATGGGCAGATAGAGGCCCAAAACTAAGACGGTTGCGATCATACCCAGCCCCGCCAGCATTACCGGCTCCAGGATTGTGGACATTTTATCTACGATCGCGTTAAATTCCTGATCATTAAATTCAGCCACTTTTTCCAGCATCACAACCAGGGCACCGGATTTCTCACCGATTGAGATCATATTCACATCCAGAGCCGGGAAGATGCGTGGATAATCTTCAAGCTGGCTGCCGAGGGTATTCCCCTGAGAGATCTCGTGGCAGATGCCGTTGATCACCTGATCAATATATTTGTTGTCGGCTGTTTGAGAGGCGATCTTGAGCCCCTCAATGAGGCTGACACCGGCTTTCATGAGTATGCTTAAGGTGATTGTGATGCGCATCATGGCTGATTTCTGCTGCATAACCCCAAAGATGGGAATTGAAAACTTGTATTTGTCAATGAAAACGCGGCCCTTTTCAGAGCGGTAAAAAAGTTTATAACCCACAACGATTGAGACAACCATTACAAACATCAGAATGAGATTGCTTTTGACGAAATTAGCGAACCCCATGATGATGAGTGTAGGTGTGGGTAAGGTTGCGCCAAAACTGGCAAAGATGTCTTCAAATTTTGGCAGCAGACCGAAAATGACACCGATCAGGATTAAACCGAAGAAGCCGCCTACAAATTTAGGATAACTGGTTGCTGATTTCAGTTTCTTCCGGGTGTGTTCTTCTTTTTCCACGAAAGATGAGATCTGGGTAAGAATGGGTCCCATGCCGCCGCCGAGCTCCGCAGCCTGGATCATGGAGACCACCAGAATAGAAAATATTTTCGGATATTTTTTAAGAGATTCCGAAAATGTAAGACCCGACTGCACCATGCCGGTGATCTTGACCAGTGCTTCCTGCAGCACCTTATCTTTGGACTGTTTTGCGAGAATATCAAGGGCATCGACCAGTTGTATCCCGGCATTCAGCATCGTTGACAGTTGCCTGAAAAAGATGGTTATTGCCTCTGGCTTGGCTTTTGGAGGAGTAAAGTAGATGTTACTGAGCTTTAGCTTTTTCCTGTCTTTTTTAGCCGGTTTGATACTGACCAGTCGAAGCCCTAATTTTCTGATATTTTGAACGGCGTCTTCGAGAGTCAGCCCCTCGATTTAACCTTGAATTCTCTTGCTGTGCGAGTCCACAGCGATATATTTAAAAGACAGCATCAGATCACCCTTATCACTTCACTCAAAGTTGTAATTCCCTGGGCGGATTTATCCACACCGTCTTCCATTAATGCTTTCATGCCGAATTTTTTTGCAGCCTCTTTGATCTCAGACTCAGGCTGATCATGGACTACGAGATTCCGGATTTCACTGTTCATGAATAAAACTTCATGCAGTGCCAATCGTCCCCAGTAGCCTGAGCCGGAGCATTGATTACATCCGCTTCCTTTGTAAAATTGACGACCCTGTAATTTTACACCCCGGTTTTCGAGCGCAAGGCGGATTTCTTTCGGGGGGTCATGGGGTTGTTTACAGTTCAAACAAATCCGTCTCACGAGCCGCTGAGCGGTGATCACGGATAACGAAGAAGTGATCAGATATTTGTCGATCCCCATGTTCAACAGACGCATAATGGTTGCAACTGCATCATTGGTATGCAGTGTGCTTAAAACCAGATGCCCGGTAAGTGCTGCTTTCACCGCTATTTCACCGGTCTCAAGGTCTCTGATCTCACCGACCATGATCACATCCGGATCCTGCCGCAGAAATGATCTAAGCGCCGTTGCAAAGGTGAGACCGACCATTGAATGAGTCTGAATTTGATTGATACCGGCCAGGCGATATTCAACAGGGTCCTCAACGGTCATAATATTCAGACGTGGAGAATTAATGTAATTCAGCACCGAATAAAGGGTTGTGGTTTTACCACTGCCTGTGGGACCCGTCACTAGTACCATGCCGTGGGCTGAATTGGCCACTTCCTTGAATTTTGCAAGCGTGTCAGCTTCCATACCTACATCGTCCAGACTCAGGGAAGTGCTGCCTTTGTCCAGAATTCTCATGACAATCTTTTCGCCGTAAATGCCGGGAATAGAGGAGACGCGGATATCGACACTGCGTCCCATGATCTTAAATTTTACGCGGCCG
>JAJRUW010000024.1 GCA_024277615.1 Fidelibacterota bacterium
ATTTCAATGGTTTTTACATTCCTGCAATTACAAACCGTTAAAACGGTTATGGCATATCTTCTTTTCGTCTTTCCCACGGATAAATCCGTGGGTTACGCTGGATGATCTTGGAGTGCACCAAAGCCCACGCTGAAGCGCGGGAAAAGGCAAAGAGAGCAGTAACCCACAGCCTCGGCTGTGTGTGTGAGGATTCCGGACCCCCTCTGCCCTGCGGGCATCTCCCCCTTGGCAGGGGGAGAAAAAACCTGCCGGCCTTTTCCCTCTCCTTTTGAGTAGAGGAGCAGGGTCAAAACAGTCGGGCATTAATTATGCAAGCCAATCACTTCGCCCTCCGGCAGACATCCGATCTTTAATGGAGAACGAAAGTATCCGGGCCAAATTGTTTTGTTCGCCGTTTAAAGCCCACTCTAAATTATTGCAGTAAAAATGGCGAGGTTTTCAAGGGCTTGATTCCAGCCACACACCGAACCGGCAGGAAAATGTATTTGCCGGATAAAAAGTTTTGAAATTTTGTTAAATACACTAAGTGGAGATAATATGTCATCAATTAAGGGAACAAAAACCGAACAGAACCTGCTGAAATCCTTCGCAGGTGAATCACAAGCCAGAATGCGCTATGATTATTTTGCAAAAAAAGCAAAAAAAGAGGGCCTTGAGCAAATCGCCGCCATTTTCAGCGAAACGGCCTTGAACGAAAAAGCCCATGCCAAGCGCTTCTTTTCATTTCTTGAAAGTGGACCGCTTGAAATTACTGCTACTTACCCTGCCGGTAAAATCGGGACTACACTCGAGAATCTGAAGGCTTCTGCCGAAGGAGAAAATGAAGAGTGGACCGAACTTTATCCGGAATTCGCCCGGGTGGCGGAAGAAGAGGGCTTCAAAGAAATCGCCAACGCCTATAAAATGATTGCCCGGGTAGAGCGGGCTCACGAAGAAAGATTCCGGAAAATTTATGACAACCTGGAATCAGGGAAGGTCTTTGAACGGAATGGTAAGGTCATCTGGAAATGCCGGAACTGCGGTTATTTACATGAAGGGACAAAAGCTCCCAATCTCTGTCCTGCCTGCCAGCATCCTCAGGCTTATTTTGAACTGAAGGCCTCAAACTATTGAGAACCGTTCGGACTTAGGAACCCGCTGCACAGGATATTTCCGAAAGACGAAGATACACTTTTCTGCGGAGGAGTTCGTTCCCCGGCGGGGTTTTTCTAATGTGTTCTTAAATGCAGTTTTGCGATAGAACTTCTACCGGCTTATTCTGTCATCACCCTTGAGCAAAAAATAGCGTTTTGCCGCATATTATCAGAAGATATCTGAGTCTCCCTAAACCGATTTTGTTTTTGGTGACGGCGGGTCTGCTGATCAATATCGTCAGTGCAGGATTTATTCTTATTCTGAACATTTACCTGCGCAAAGAAGGCTATTCCGATGCCCAAATTGCCGCTTTCACGTCTTATCGCTTTCTGGGAGTTTTGGTGCTGGCGTTTCCCCTGGGACTTTTCATCAAAGGGAAAAAACTGAAGCCCTATTTTGTCCTGTCTGCAGTTCTCATGCCCATTGCCGGGTTTTTAATGCTGACTTCCGTGAGACAGGGCAATATCCAGCTTATTAAAAGCAGTTTTCTGCTCTGGGGCCTGGGACTGATGCTGTTGCAGGTTTGTACTTTACCTTTCATCATGCGCAATACTCCTGAAGCCATTATTCCTGAGGCCATCTCATTGAGTTTTTCAACCTGGTCGTTTTCATTAATCTTCACCGGTATATTCATTGCTATTCTGTCAGCCGTCGGCAGTTTTACTCTGGGACAGATTCATTTCCCCTGGGAAGAGTACGAAATTCTTATGTTGTTGATTGTGATCAGTGCTTTTGCCATTTTTTTCATATTGCCGCTGAAAGAAGGTCCTCCCCGGTCGGCGGTGGGCATAGGTTCTCATTTTAAAGCCCTGCTGTTAGATTACGATTGGGATAAAATCCTGCGAGCACTCATCCCCACCATGCTCATAGCGGTAGGAGCAGGCTTGATGATCCCTTTTGTAAGTCTTTTCTTTTATTCGGTCTTCGGCATAGATTCCGACCAGTTCAGCCTGATAGGTTCGGCTGCTGCAGGGCTGGGGCTCATCGCTTCTCTGTTGATCCCGGCTATTAAACGCCGCTACGGATACAATATTGCAATCCTGCTGACCCAATCTCTGGCCGTCGGATTTCTGGTGCTCATGGCACTGACCCAGCTGTTTGCAGCTGTGACCGGAGTTGTTTTTCTGGCCATGGCTTTTTATATCATCCGTCAGCCCCTTATGCACATGGCGGCGCCCATCACCAGCGAACTGACCATGAACTATGTCGGCGAAAAAAATCAGGAACTAATCAGCGCCATCAATTCCAGCATCTGGAGCGCTTCCTGGTACATCAGCGCCAGGATCTTCCAGCTAATGCGCTCACTTGATATCGATTATTATAGCATCTTCCTCATCACGGCAGGATTCTATGCAGTGGGTATTCTGATGTACTATTTCATCATCAAAGATTATCAAACCGAATTGGTCAGGAGACTTTCACTTAAATGACGGAACACCGACCTGTTTTTACAAGTACTATTGTGAATTTTGACGATCCAATCAGCCCCATGAAGGTCTGAGCTGAAAATGATTCTCGATCTGACAATGATGTTTATATTCGGGTTGACCGTTGGATTCGGTCACTGCATCGGCATGTGCGGCGGGTTTGTAGTGGCCTATTCCCTGAAAGTCCAAAAACGAGAAGGGCAAAACCGGCTCATCACTCTGGTCATACCACATTTGCTGTACAGCGCGGGTCGAATCCTGACCTACTCTTTTTTGGGTGGCTTGTTCGGTGTTATAGGGCTCACTTTCGATTTGTTTAATTTCCAGAGTTATCTGCAAATTTTTGCCGGAATTGTCATGATCATCCTGGCTGCAGAACTGGCCGGCTGGATTCCCCCAATTCCCAAAGTTGAGCTTTCACTCTTTAAACCATTCCGGAGATTTGCCGGTCAGCTGATGAATGATCTGACCCTGACCAATGTCTTTGTTGCCGGGCTGGTTCTTGGTTTTCTGCCCTGTGGTGCTGTCTATGTGGCGGTGACCAAATCAATTTCCACCGGCAGCATACCCTTTGCCATGCTGACCATGATCGTTTACGGTCTGGGGACGGTTCCTGCCTTGTTGCTGGTTGGGCTCGGCGCAAATTTTGTCAGCGCCGGCGTGCGCGTAAGACTGTTCAGGTTATCAGCTTTACTGGTGCTCCTGCTCGGGTCTTATACGCTTTATAAAGGCTGGGTGAAATTGCAAATGCCCACCGGAATGATCCGCAATAAAATTGAGCTGATGCAAAAGCACGCTATGCCTCCTGCAAGACTGCACGATGAACCCTGATCAAACTGCCGGGACCCAAAAAACATGCTTTCATTGTGGAGAAACCATCACCACGCCGGCAATCCGCAACGCTGAAAAATATTTTTGCTGCAATGGCTGCAGACAGGTTTACCTTTTACTGAATGAGAGTAATTTGTACTCTTATTATGATCTGAACCCCACACCCGGGAAGACCAATCCCGGACAGGCAGAAAAAGCCGGATTTGCCTACCTCGATGACCCGGCGGTGATTGACCGCCTTACGCTGCATAACGAAGGTACCCTGGCCACAGTTATATTCAAAATTCCTTCCATTCACTGCAGCTCCTGTGTCTATGTGCTTGAAAAATTATATAAACTGGATCCGGGTATCAGATCCTCGGATGTGGACTTCCTGCGTAAGGAATTATCATTCGAATATGATACTTCCAGGACTCAGTTGAGGAAAATTGTCACTTTGCTTGCTTCCATCGGCTATGAGCCGCAAATTGATTTGACGAATTCTAAAAATACAATCCATCAGACGTCCCGGCAGGACTTATACATAAAGCTCGGTATTGCCGGTTTTGCTTTCGGAAACATCATGCTGCTGAGTCTGCCGGAATACCTGGCAATTCGGGATAAGGTGGATCCTCTCCTGCAAACTCTGTTCAGGGTCCTGAGCCTGTTACTTGCATTGCCGGTACTGCTGGTCAGTGCAAGAGGTTACTTTAAAGGAGCACTCACCGGTCTGAGACAGGGCCTTATCAATATTGATTTTCCAGTTTCACTTGGGATTTTGAGTCTCTTCGGCAGATCGGTCTATGAGATTATTTCCGGCTCCGGGTCCGGGTATCTGGATTCTTTTGTAGCGCTGGTTTTTTTATTATTGCTGGGGAAACTGTTTCAGGACAAATCCTATGCTACGCTGTCCTTTGAAAGAGATTACCGTTCGTATTTCCCCGTATCGGTGATAAAAAAAACTGCGGCCGGTGAGGTAAATATCTCCCTATCCAAACTGAAAACCGGTGACCGGATCCTGATCCGCAACGGAGAAATCATCCCGGCAGATGCAATACTTATCCGGAGTAACACGCAAATTGATTACAGTTTCGTCACCGGGGAATCGGCTCCCGTTGAAAAATCCGCCGGTGACTTGCTCTACGCCGGGGGCAGGCAGGTGGGGGGTGCCATAGAAGTGGATGTCGTAAAACCCGTTTCCCAGAGTTATCTAACCCAGCTGTGGAATAAGGATCTTTACCGGAAACATCAGAAAAGCCCCCTGCTGAGTCTGACGGACCGAATCAGCCGCAATTTTACCGCGGGATTGGTTTTGATTGCCATCGCCGCTGCCGGTTATTGGGCTTCACAGGATCTCCCGAGAGCGGTCAATGCCTTTACGGCCGTCCTCATCGTAGCCTGTCCCTGCGCCCTGGCCTTGTCGGCTCCTTTCACATTGGGAACAGCCATGAGGGTTTTTGGGAATAATCATTTTTATTTAAAAAACATGAACGTAGTTGAAGCTCTGGACAAAATCGATACTGTTATTTTCGATAAAACCGGTACGCTGACCTATTCCGGAAAATCCGCCGTCAAATTCAGACCGATTGCCGGACAGATGGAATTAACACGGACAGAAAAAAAACGCATCCGCTCACTGGTAAGACATTCCGGCCACCCCCTGAGTCAAAGCCTTTATCGTTGGTTGGGAGAGGGTCAACTTTTAAAAGTTACAAATTATCGTGAAGTCCCGGGACAAGGTATCGAAGGTTTCGTTGCAGACCATCAGCTGAAACTTGGATCCGCCGGATTTACCGGCGTTTCTCAAAAGGCCGGTCCAGGGTCATCTGTTTGGTTTTCACAGGATGGGATCTGCAGGGGTTATTTTCGACTCGACAACGAATATCGCCCGGGTCTGGGGAAAACCCTGGCAAGGTTATCACGGAATTATGCTTTAGCCCTGCTTTCAGGTGATAATGACCGTGAACGGGAATCATTATTACAATATTTCCCCGCCGGAGAACTTCATTTTAACCAAAGTCCTTTCGAAAAACTCAGCTTCATCCGTCAGCGTCAGAAATCGGGGGCCAAAGTACTTATGGTGGGAGACGGGCTCAACGACGCCGGCTCTCTTAAACAGAGTAATGTGGGAGTATCTGTCTCCGAAGATAAAAATGCTTTCTCACCGGCTTGTGACGGAATTCTTTCAGCCGGGGAATTTTCAAAACTTCCGGATTTTTTGCTGCTTGCAAAGGATGCCGGCAGGATCATTCGGCTGAGTTTTTTGATCTCGTTTCTGTATAACGGCATCGGCATCGGCTTTGCCGTAACCGGGAACCTGTCCCCTCTCATTTCAGCTGTGTTAATGCCGGTGAGTTCTATTTCGGTAGTGGCATTTTCAACTTTGGCTACACGCTACGCCGGCAGGCGCCGGGGACTGCCGATCTGATTTATGCAACTGTGCAACCGGCCTGACCGATCTCAATTTAAACTGAGTGTTTTCATTGCTTAATAATGTAACTATCATTTGTTTGCTAGTTGTAAAATCTCGTAATTTTTAGTAATCCTGTTACGAATATGAGTGTTATCTTCATACTGATTATTGCCGGATTAATCATTGCCCTGGGTTTTTTAATTGCTTTTATCTGGGCTGTTAAAAGCGGGCAATTTGATGATAGGGAAACGCCTGCAATGCGGATCCTGTTTGATGACTCAATCCGTCATCACAATAAAAATAATAAATCGGAGAAAAGTTAAACATGTCTGTTGAGACTTTTTACTATGACAACAAAATTGTAAAGAATTTTACCTATGCTACCATCCTTTGGGGTGTTGTAGGTATGCTGGTTGGTCTCTGGATCGCCATAGAACTTGCCTGGCCGGGAATGAACTTCGGTATTGCACACATAACCTTCAGCCGGCTCAGACCACTCCATACCAATGCCGTAATTTTTGCTTTTGTCGGCAATGGGTTCTTCCTCGGCGCTTATTATTCTCTGCAGAGGCTGTGTAAGACCCGTATGTTCAGTGACCTGCTGGGTAAAATTCATTTTTGGGGCTGGCAGCTGATCATTGTGTCTGCAGCTCTGACCCTGCCGTTGGGAATTACTACCGGAAAAGAATACGCCGAACTCGAATGGCCCATTGATATTGCCATTGCAGTGATCTGGGTAATTTTCGGGATTAATATGATCGGAACTCTCCTCAAACGTCGTGAGAAACACATGTATGTATCCATCTGGTTTTACCTGGCATCCTTTGTTGCAGTGGCACTGCTGCATATTGGGAATTCCATCGAAATTCCAGTCTCATTCCTCAAAAGTTACCCCGTTTATGCCGGCGTACAGGATGCCCTTGTTCAATGGTGGTACGGGCATAATGCCGTGGCATTTTTCCTCACAACACCCTATCTGGGGTTAATGTATTATTTTCTGCCCAAAGCTGCAAACCGGCCGGTCTATTCATACCGCTTATCCATTGTCCATTTTTGGTCGTTGATTTTCATCTACATCTGGGCGGGCCCTCACCACCTGCTTTACACCGCTCTTCCGGATTGGGCACAATCTCTGGGCATGGTCTTTTCGCTCATGCTCATCGCTCCTTCCTGGGGAGGGATGCTGAACGGTTTGCTTACGCTCCGGGGTGCCTGGGACAGAGTTCGTCAGGATCCCATCCTGAAATTCATGGTGGTTGCCGTCACGGCCTATGGGATGTCCACATTTGAGGGTCCCATGATGGCCATTAAAAGTATCAACTCCCTCTCGCATTACACCGACTGGACCATTGCTCATGTGCACATCGGTGCACTGGGCTGGAACGGACTCCTCACATTCGGCATTTTGTACTGGCTGGTTCCCAGAATATTTAATACTAAATTACATTCGGTTAAACAGGCTAATACGCATTTCTGGCTGGGAACTCTGGGGATGATCTTCTACGCCATTCCCCTTTATGTCGCCGGTATTACACAGGGACTGATGTGGAAACAGTTTACACCGGAAGGTTTTCTGCAGTATCCGATTTTTCTGGAAACGGTTGTACAAATCGTCCCCATGTACATGATCCGTGTTTTTGGAGGCGCCTTGTATTTTACGGGGTTGTTCTTCATGCTGAATAATCTCATCCGGACTGTAAAATCCGGTGAACTGATCGCCGATGAAGAGGCTCAGGCTCCACCGCTTGCAGCAGCTCCGGCCGGCAGCGGGTCAAAGTACTGGCACAGCTGGATAGAAAGCCGGCCGATTCAGCTCACATTACTGGCCACAGTTTTGATTGCAATCGGAGGACTGGTTGAGATTATCCCCATGTATGTTGTAAAGAGCAATGTCGTTACGATCCCCAGTGTAAAACCTTACACACCCCTGGAACTGCAGGGTCGGGATTTGTATGTGGCAGAGGGCTGTTATGTTTGCCACTCACAGATGATTCGACCTTTCAGGGATGAAACGGTGCGATACGGTGAATACTCCAAAGCGGGAGAATTCGTCTTTGACCATCCCTTCCAGTGGGGTTCCAAGCGAACCGGACCGGATTTGCACCGCATCGGTAAAAAATATCCCGATGCCTGGCATTATAACCACATGCTGAATCCCGGGTCGATTTCACCCGGAACACTAATGCCGCCTTTCCCCTGGCTCATTACCGAAAACCTCGATCTAGAAAGTACACCGGCAAAGATCCGGGCTATGCAGAAACTGGGTGTCCCTTATCCTGAAGACTTTGCCGCCATTGCGAATGAAGACCTGCGGAAACAGGCAGAGGTAATCGCTGAGAATCTTAAAGCACAGGATATACCCGAAGCCGTATGGAATAAAAAGATAATTGCCCTGATCGCCTATCTGCAGAGGCTGGGCACCGATATCAAAACAGGATATTAGGAGAAGGCAGATGTTCAGAGTCTTATTTTCAGGAAATTCAGATGTGAACTTCTTCGCATTGTTTAGTATGTTCCTGTTTTTACTTTTTTTTCTCGGGGTCACGCTTTGGGCAGTTTTCGGCAATAAGCAATATATGACGAAAATGGCAAATCTGCCCCTGGAACCGTTACATTACAAAGAAAAAACCGATTAGGATTTAGAGATATGTCAAAGATAAAAGATCAGGTAATTGCGGGACATAATTATGATGGCATTCAGGAACTGGACAACGATCTGCCATCCTGGTGGTTGAAGTTGTTCTATACAACGATTGCGATTGCCGTGGTTTATATGTTCTACTTTCATTTCCTCGGCCTGGGGCTGACATCATCGGAAAGCTACCTCAAGGCGACCGATCCAAACTGGACAAAAGCTTCCCGTTCGAATACGACCTTTTCATATAGCTCGCCCTACTCCAACACAGCCGGAGAAATTACACCGGCACTATTGAAAAAACTCGGCGGATTTATTGGCGAGGACGTACCTTTTGAAATATTAATCCGGGAGGCCAAACGCCGGGCAACCGCCGACCAGCTGGCTTTGCTGAATAATGATTTTCCCGATGCCAGTCTGATAATTGCACCCCGGCAGACAGAGTCATCCGCATCGCTTTTTGCCAATCTTGAAGCCCTGGTGGATGACAATAGCCTGGCAGAAGGAAAAGCAATATTTACACAACATTGTGCCGTTTGTCACGGCCCCAACGGAGAAGGCAAGATTGGTCCCAATTTCTGTGACGACTACTGGATTCATGGCGGTACAATTGAGGACCTTGTGCGCACTATAACTCTGGGCGTCCCGGCAAAGGGAATGATCTCCTGGCAGTCCACCCTTCCACCGGACAAGATCCTCAAAGTAGGTAGTTATATAAAGACTTTAGCGGGTACAGACCCACCTAATCAAAAAGCACCCCAGGGTGAAAAGATTACCGTTGATTGATCAATACTTCCCATTCGGAATTTTGTGCAACCTTTTTTACAGAGTCTGTGTTGACCTCCCCGCAAGCTAACGAGTCTTTCCGGGATAAAATCTCAACTGTAGATGACAAAGGCGGGCGGGCCTGGATCTATCCCCGGAAGCCCCGCGGCAGGTTTTATACCTACCGCTCTCTGTTAAGCTATGTACTGCTGATTCTGTTATTTGCCGGACCATTTCTGACAATTAACGGCAGGCCTGTTCTGCTGTTAAATTTTCTGGAACGGAAATTTTTTATTTTCGGAGTTGCCTTCTGGCCGCAGGATTTCCACCTGTTGGTCCTGACGCTCATCATCGGCATTGTTTTCATCATCCTGTTTACAGTAGTTTTCGGCCGCCTGTTCTGCGGCTGGGTTTGTCCGCAAACCATCTTCATGGAAATGGTCTTTCGAAAGATTGAATATTTCATCGAGGGTGATGCAGCCCAACAACGAAAACTGAGCAAGGCACCCATGTCCGGTCTTAAATTTTTCAAACGGACTGCAAAATACATCATCTTCTTTGCGATTTCATTTGTCATCGGCAATACTTTTTTGGCCTATATCATCGGCAAAGATAAGTTGTTCAGGATCATTTCCGAGCCGCCTTCAGAACATATTGCCGGACTGGTCGGGATTCTCTTTTTCAGTACGCTTTTTTTTGGTGTATTTGCCTGGTTTCGTGAGCAGGCCTGTGTGCTGGTTTGTCCGTACGGCCGCTTGCAGGGCGTGCTGCTCGACCCGAATTCAATCGTTGTGCATTATGACTTTAAACGTGGAGAACCCCGGGGGGCCGGCAAACGCTCCGACAATGATCACCGCGGAGACTGCATCGACTGTCATCAATGCGTTGAAGTCTGTCCAACGGGCATTGATATCCGGAACGGAACGCAATTGGAATGTGTAAACTGCACCGCCTGCATCGATGCCTGCGACAGCATTATGACTAAAATCAACAAGCCAAAGGGTTTGATTAAATATTCATCTTATAATGCAATTGAGAACGGGATTCATAAGCTCATCACCCCAAAATCCCTGGGGTATGTGGCAATTCTCGTTTTGCTCACCGCCGTACTTACCGTAATGCTGATAAATCGCCAATTGGTTGAAACCAGCATTTTGAGAACTCCGGGAGTTATGTATCAAATTGAAGATAACGGAAAGATCTCAAATCTTTATAATATCAAGGTCGTCAACAAAACCTTTGAAGAACAAACCATCAGCCTGCAGCTGCTGTCCCCGAAGACCGGTTCGGCTTCTCTGGTGGGAGATCTCACTATTGCCGAAGATGATTTAGGAGAAACTGCTTTTTTCGTGGAACTGCAGCAATCTACCATCAAATCACAAATCAATCAAATAATACTGGGAATCTATGCCAACGGAGAACTCATTGAAACGATTAAAACCAATTTTTTGGGACCGGAGAAATAATGAGAATACGTTTCAGTTTTTTAGGCGGCCTGATAACAAGCATCGTATTATTTGTAGGTTTCCTGTTGGGTATTTTAATTTTTGCCATGCTTCAGCCACAAAATCTTGTTTCCAAAAATTATTACAATGAAGAACTCGCTTATCAGCAGCATATTGATAAAGTTCAAAGATTGAAGGCCTTACAGAATGAACCGCGTTTCAGTTATATGAAAAACGGCCAACTGTCGGTTCAATTCCCTGCCGAGTGGCTTGAACAGCCCATCTCCGGGACTTTGGTATTCTTTCGACCCTCTGATTCCAGGCTGGACCGGACCCTGCCCCTGAATATCGGTGCAGACGGGTTACAACTCATAGATGTTTACGGGTTTCAACCGGGTCTTTGGAAGATTAAACTTGATTGGCAAATGAGCGGTATTTCCTATTACGCTGAAAGCTCACTGGTCATTGGCTGATGCGCGAAATCGGATGTAAGCAACATGGCAGTAAATAATAAAGCATAAGTGAAGGAGCATTAAGACGGCACAGCTATTTCCAAAATGGACAAATAAATTACCGCTGATGGCGGGGATCTTCGTCTTATTATTTTTTGCCGGCATCACGGGCTTTTTCTGGTATTATGCCTCACCGAAGTTCACTGATGTGGGCTACATGCCGGAACAGCCTGTTCCCTATAGCCATAAGTTACACGCCGGCGACCTGGGGCTGGACTGCCGCTATTGTCATACTGCAGTTGAAGAATCTGCAAAAGCCGGGATTCCCCCTACACAGACTTGTATGAACTGTCATGTGCTGATCAAGCCCGAAAGTGAAAAGCTGACACTCATCCGGGAAAGTTATCGGGATGACAAGGCCCTAGAGTGGATCCGCATTCATAAAATACCCGACTACGCCTTTTTCAACCACAGTGCCCATGTCAATCGGGGGGTCGGGTGCTCAACATGCCACGGACGGATCGATAAAATGGCTGA
>JAJRUW010000025.1 GCA_024277615.1 Fidelibacterota bacterium
ATGGATATCCCCACGAAATGCGTGCTGCAGATTATGATGACTGGATTACCGAGACAGGAGTGAAAAACGGTGAACAGTACCATGGACTGAATGGAGATATTCTCGTATGGAACCCGGTGACAAAACGCCGGCACGAACTGACCTCAATGGGGATTCGTGTAACCAAAGAAACGCTGGTTAAGCAGATGGAAATGGCCGGTCTTCAGGAGGATCTGAAACTGCCCTATCATCAGGCCATACTGAATGATGAAATACCGTTGAGCATCGGCGGGGGCATCGGACAGGCCCGTACTTATATGTATTTTCTGCGTACCGCACATCTGGGAGAAGTGACTGTGACTATCTGGCCCCGGCAGCTAAAAGACATTTGTGCTAAAAAGAATATCCACGTATTAGAGTAAATTCGTCATTCTATTGTGAATGATTGGTCAGAGGGTTGTCGATTGACAGCCCTCTGCACTTCAACCCGAATAATTTATCCCTGTTTATAACCGGTTGTACTGCTCAAGTCTGATTCTGCCGGGGAACTTCATTTCCAATCCCCTGGAACTCCTGACACAAGAATCAGGGGAGATATCAGTCCGCCGGACGGTAAAACCGCCCGACGAACTGTCCGTTAGTCACTCTGCAGTCAGGTCTTTATGAAGGCCTGACTGTAAGTCGGTTAACATCTACAGGAGATGATTAATATGCACCCGGCCCGAATGGCTGTCAGCAGTAGGATGGCATCCGGCGCAGGTTGATTTTTGGGTTGGATCAACCGGTGTGAAGTCATGGGGATCATGGCAATCGCCACAACCAAATCCCTGATGGTTTACCATCACATAAGAACGACTGTCGCCTCCCTGTGGTCCGTAGTTGATGCCATCCTGTATGATTTCAGGTTCCGATCCCTGATCCTCAGGGTCGTGGCAAGAAGTGCAGAGCCTCGTAATCTGTGCGGAAAGTGTGGTTTGATCAGGATATACATAAGTACTGTCACTATATGTTTCATCTCCGGTGATGATGATCTGGTACGCTTCCGGCAGGTCTGAAATACTGATATAAGCTGCGCTCCAGACCCCGTCCAGCACGGCGCCATACTTGGCTAGCATTTTTTCACCGTCCGATGTAGGATCATGACAGACCTCACATTTTGTAGCCTCCCATTCTGAAGCATTCAGTTCAGTCCAGGTGCCGGCAGGAAAACCAATCATGTCAACAGGAGTAACAAAATGCGCCACACCGAGCGGATACTGGAAGGAAGCATGGCATTTCAAACAATCATCTACCAGCAATTCTTCCGAATTATGCTCTTCATTAGTCAATACTTCAGAAACGGATTGAGCATGTAAGTCGGCGTCACTGGCCCACTGGCTCTGCTCCGTTTCATGACAACCGGCACAATCCGCATTTGCAACATGAGGATCTGACGGTTCTGTTGAATTATTACAGGAAATTGCCAATACTATTATCATTAAACCGAATAAGATGCTTTTAAGGAGCCGATAAGCAGGTTCCTCTGATTTGGAGTGTTTACTTTTTCTCATTTTTCATTCCTTTATTTATGTGTTGAAACATACTTGAGTAACTACAGATCAAAGATTATATTACCTCGGCAAATATATTCTTTGAAATTATTTTGTTCACAATCATTCACCCGCTGCAAGTCTTGCAATTAGCATCAATTTATCAGAATAAATATATAGCATGATATCTTATTAAAGATGTTATTATTATGTACAATTGCTGTGAGCGGAAAAGTGCTGCCAATTAAAGGCACCCCGGCAGTCATAATCCGGCTAAGTTTTGGCAGGGCTGTGGTCCCCGGAGTTTTTAAGAACTCAAACTGGTAATCATTTGTATTTATCGTCGTGAATCGCATTAAGAGTATCTCTGTATATTTCCCGAATGGAGTCTCTGATCCTAATGTTTACAAGGTAGGCATGCTGTTTTGATAATTTTCGTATTTTACTGATTACTTCCACGGTCATAATTTAATAATATTGGAGCTATATATCCGTATATAAAAATGAATTTAATAATTCTCTGAAATAGTTAGGTCATTGCCGGAAAATTTCTCCGGGTATGCTGACTGACCGCAACCTGAATTGCTCTCGGCCCGGCTTTTGACATTGTCTTTGCTTATAAAAATTATTTAGCAGCCCGTAAGGATATTATGGAAGACGAGGTTGACCATTATGAAACCAGCTTTGGCCGGAAGCAGGTATCATTTATATGTGATTAATTATATGGCGGCATAGATAATCGTAAGGTGGATATGTTAGGAATGCGGGTCCTTTTAAAGCTCCAAGGAATGGCAGATTTCATTTGGAGCTCGGGTACATCCTTAATAAATGGATGATTCAGAAAACAGGGAATGAACCTTAAAACGAAAAATGTAAAAAAAGTGCCCCCCTAATCGAATAGAGAGGCACTTTTTAAAGTTTGGAAAACTATATTATTAAATATAGCTTCTATTCATCACCGCCGGCACCGGGGAAAGCTGCTTCGTCTTGCCCCATGACCATCATATTTCTAATGTCCTGGTCAGTAATGTTTTGAGCTGGCATCGCATTTGCAGTGGTGCAACCGGCGTTAACATGTTCAGCATCATATGGCATACCCCAGATGGCTTTATGCTGAATCTCATGTGGGTCATTTCTAAACATATCACCTAAGTATTCACCCTGGCAATATATGTCAATTTGTGTTCCGTCAGCACCATGACAGACAGCGCAATTAGCATTATAGGTTGTTAAACCGGCAGTACCGTCGCCGCCTTTACCAATGTTGCTAAATACAGGTTCACCTGAAGAAATATCCATATCATAAAATTCAGATACGTCATGTGCTGTTTCTTTAATAAATTTCACAAGGTCCCAGGCATCATCTTCGGTAAGGATATTTCCCCAACCAGGCATCTCATTTTTGTGAGCAGGATCAAAGGTGTCGAAGCTGGGGCCATCCGTGGCCATTATGTGGTCAAAGATTTCATCAATGTCATCATTGGCACGCACTTCCATCAAATCAACTGGCGCTGGCTGGGGGTCGGTATGACCGATCAAAACACCTTGGCTCCCTAATAAATCCCAACCATGACAGGATTTACATCTGTAATAATTTGAATTATCATTAGCTGCTTTACCAGTAATCCCTAACTCGTTGAGCGCATGATCATATAATCTTGCACCTCTGACACCGTCCGCTGCATCATAGGCTGCCTGACTATCACTAACTGCCGTTGTCTTTTTATTACATGAGATTACTGCTAAAATTGAAACAGCAATGACAATGAAAAAGATTAATCTCGATTTATTCATTATTTTCCTTCCTTTAACAAAGTTTTAATTATTCGTGTGAACTAACTCATCAAATTTAAATAAGAATATCAATATATAAAAAATATTATTATGATGCGACGAATCTAATTAAAAATTGCCGGAATTGCATTTAGTTTGATTCTGTGCTAGTAAGATTTTCACGAACTGTGACCTATGAAATTCACAGAGAAACCCTTAAATTTGGGGGTTAGATTTACTATGCAATTTAAATTGAGACAAACAGATTCCAGCTTTTATCTTGTTACATCTACTATTAACTGTCTTGCCGGTGTTCAGGCGGTTGATATGCCGATGTGTGCAGTCTGTTCTGCAGCTGCGCTGTATGTCCGGTTGACCGGGATAGATGCTGACAGGGGACAGGGTAGCTAAATGAGCGTTGGATTGCCCGCTTTGGATTTTGGAATGCATCAGGAGACAGGCCTGAACGGAACCCGGTTTTGCAATGTTGACGGTCAAAAACTTGCCTACCACAGGTCAGGGCAGGGAGAGCCGTTATTGCTGGTGCACGGTATCACCACCTATTCCTTCATCTGGCGGAAAATTGTTCCCCGGCTGGCTGCCAAATTTGATGTTCTGTCCGTTGACCTGCTGGGATGCGGGGAATCCGACAAACCCACCAATGCCGATCTTTCGATTGCTGCTCAGGCCGATCTGATCCGGAAATTTATAAAATCTATCTCAATACCGAAAATTCATCTGATCTGTCATGATATCGGCGGCGGTATAGGGCAGTTAATGGCAATTGACCATCCGGATGTTGTGGGGGACCTGACACTCATCAATACGGTGGGTTATGATTACTGGCCGGTGCAGCCGATCACTGCCCTGCGCGTTCCTTTTTTGAGAATACTTGCAATGGCCTCTCTTGATCACGGGATGCTGGAGTTTGTCCTTCGTCGCGGGCTCTATCATCCGGAATTGCTCGACAAGGAATTACTGGAATGTTTCCGGCGCCCCCTAAAAAATAAAGCCGGTCGTCAGGGTTTTCTTCAGCTGGCTAAATGTATTGATAACCGACAACTTACAAACAGGGTTGAAGAACTTCGTAAGCTGTCACTTCCCACACTCATTATAAGAGGTACCGCAGATGTGTATTTAAGTGCGAAAATCTCGGAAAAACTTCATCAGGATATTGCAGGTTCCCGCCTTGAAATAATTCCTACCGGCGGTCACTTCGTTCAGGTAGATGAGCCGGCCCGGCTTTCAAAACTCATCTCCGAATTTTTAGAGGCGAATCCCCTTGACTGATCGTTCTGACAGGAGCCGTATCCGCAACCTTGAGCGTGAGCTTGAGGCTCTTAGGCAGGAGAATGAACTTCTGGTGGACAGAGCAGAGAATATCTTTCTGCTCGGAAATATCTCAGACCGGATCAACAAGGCCAAAACTACTGAAGCAGCAATAGCTTTTGTCATGGAAGATATTATAGCTCTGAAAGATATGGAGTGTTGTGCATATCTTTATATCGAGAAAAATAAAGTGTTTTGGGGCGATTATTATCCCCGGTCCGGGGCGCAGATCGACAGGGATGACTTCCTGCCCCTGACGCCGGAGTTAGAAACATTAATTTGCCGCGGCAATGAGTTTATCGATTTGACTGCTTTGACGAAATTACCTGCATATTTGAATTTTTTTACATTCAATCGACAACCCTCTGCCGTCAATTTTATGGCTCTGGAAAATTCCGGAAAGCGCCGCTCAGCGTTGCTCACGGTCGATTCTTCACCTGGTGGGGTTGAGCTAAAAAAAATAACTTTTCTTTTAGAGCATATCAGTCAGAGCCTGATCACGCGGCTTGAAAATTTCAGACTGCTGAAAGATATAAATACACTGAATGAGAAGCTTGAAAAAAGGGTGCTCTCCAGGACGCAGTCCCTTGGGGAAAGTGAAGAAAAATTCCGGGCTGCTTTTTCCGGCACATCTGATATTCTCGTGATTACAAAACTTGCCACTCACAAAATTGTACAGGTCAACGAAGCCTTTACTAAATTCACAGGTTTTACGGCTGCGGATGTTAAAGGGAAAACAATTAATGAACTGGGTATCTGGTTGGACCAGCAGGCCCGCCGGATTGTGCTGGAGCGCATTGAGAGCGGAAAAAGTGTTGAGAATCTCAAGACACAGTTCAAAATAAAATCAGGCCGGATCCGTACCGGACTGCTGTCTGCCTCACAGGTGAAAATCAAAGGTAAACCTCACATCATCACAAGTGTTAAAGACATCACACAGCTTGAAGAATATGAGTCAGCTCTCAAAGAACGCCAGGAACTTTATGAACAGCTGGTTGAAACCTCGAGCGATAGTATCTTTATCGTGCAGGACAACTGCATAAAATTCTGTAACGAAATGCTGCTCAAGACCAGTGGTTATCGGAGGAAAGAACTGCTTGGTAAGCCGATCACCGAGCACATTGAACCCTCTGAAATTCCCAAAGTAAAGGCATATTATAAAAAAAGATTTGCGGGCGAGATGGTCCCGCAAAAGTTTTTATCCAAAGCCGTTACGAAGTCCGGAGAAGTATTGGATGTGGAAGTGACCTCACTGAGAATTGATTATAAGGGCAGACCGGCTGAATATGTGATTTTGAGAAATATTACCGATTTGAGATTGGCCTATGACGCCTTGCAGAAGAGCGAACAATTATTGAATGAGATGCAGCGTATTTCAAAAGTTGGCGGTTGGGTATATGATGTCGCCGATGGTAAAGCAGAATGGACCCGGGGGATCTTTGACATCTACGGTCTGCCCATAGGTAAAACCCCAAAACCGGAAGAAGGCGCATCCTATTTCCATCCTGATGACCGCGAGCGAATATTTTCAGCTTTTAAACAAGCCGTACAAAAAGGCACGCCTTATGACCTCGAAGCCCGCTTTACCAATGCCAGGGGAGAACAGCTCAGAGTGCGAACTTCGGGCAGAGCCGTAAAGAAAAACGGTAAGATCGTCAGGATCATAGGTAACCTGATGGATGTAACGACCGAGAAAAACATATTGGACCGACTGGTTCTCTCGGAAGAAAAATTCAGACTGGCCTTCGTGACGAGTCCCGATTCCATCAATATCAACCGTATGTCTGATGGTATGTATGTGGATGTGAATGAGGGTTTTACCAGTATTACCGGTTATTCCAGAGAAGATGTCATCGGTAAAACTTCGCTTGAAATTAATATCTGGGCAGACGTTTCAGATCGTGAAAGACTGGTGAAAGCTCTCATCCAAAAGGGAAAGGTTGCAAATCTACAGGCACGCTTTAGAATGAAAAATGGCAGGGTTGTCGATGGTATTATGTCTGCTGCGATTATTAAGCTGGGTGGTGAAGCTCACATTATTTCCATAACACGGGATATCAGTGACCTTGTCGAGGCGGAAACAAAGATTTCAAATGCCTTAAGGGATAAAGAAATTCTGCTGCAGGAAATTCACCACCGGGTTAAAAACAATATGCAGGTTGTATGCAGCCTGCTGAACATGCAGGTTCACCGCACGGATGATGCAACTGCACGCGAAGTTCTAAGAGAGAGCCGGAACCGTATCCGTTCAATGGCGTTGGTCCATGAAAAACTGTATCTGTCGGAAGATCAAGCGAGCCTGCCGGCCATGCAATTTATCGAAGCCATCACCAAAGATATGGTAAATTCGTATGAGATGCGTGCCCGTGTGCGCTTTGAGATCACGGTTGAGAAACTAACCTTGAAGATAACTCTGGCGGTTCCCTGTGGATTGGTCATTAACGAACTGCTTTCGAATGCGCTTAAATATGCTTTCCCCAACTCACGGAAAGGGGTAATCAGCATCGATTTGAAACGCACGGGACAGGAGCTGATAATCATTGTAGCGGATGATGGGGTCGGTCTTCCGCCGCAAATTGATATCCATAGGGCTGAGACCCTGGGATTATCTCTCGTAAGGTCTCTGGTAATAGACCAACTCGATGGACAAATTCTGATAGATCGTAAGCCGGGGACGAAATTTACAATGACAATTCCGCTTGACGACCCTGCATGATGAAACCCGGCTATTTTGCAGATCGGGAAGTTAATATAACAGGTCATTTCTGCCGGTTCAAACCCCGGGTACGGACTGCATGAGTCGCGATAGGCGTGTAAATATAAAATAAATTTTAGCAACATTTCAGTGAAGTTGTAAAGATTGACATCGTAGTCTTTTTCGATTGAATAACAGGAGAGTAGTTATGGGTATTAAACGAATTAAGTCCGGAATAAAAGGATTTGATGAAATCTTAAAAGGCGGGTTCCCGGCACACCGGACTTATCTGCTGATTGGTTCACCCGGAACGGGCAAAACGATCTTTGCCGTTCAGTGGCTGCTGGAACAGGCAAAACGGTCCGGTAACTGTCTCTTCATAAGCCTGGCGGAAAATGTGAAGGATTTGAAACAGAATATGTCCGAATTTGGTTGGGATATGAGCAAGGTCTCCCTGCTTGATCTTACGCCCTCAGGCAACATAGACAACCTCAAACAGGGTGAATACCATGTCTTTTCCCCCAGTGAAGTTGAGCATAATCCCGTTTGGCAGAAGATCATCGAAAAGATTGAAAAATCAAAGACGCAATTTTTGGTTATAGATTCAGTCACTCAGCTTTATTATATGTCCACCGATGTTTTTCAGTTTCGTAAAAATCTGCTGAACTTCGTTAATTATCTCAATTCTCACAGGATCACCACTTTGTTCACCTTTGAGCCCTCGGAGCTTGAGAGCGAAATGGCACTGGCTCTGGCAGTTGACGGCCTCATCGAGTTACATCGCAAAATTTCCGACAACAGAGTCATCGAGATGCGCAATATCGAGATTAAGAAATTGCGCGGATCAGATTATTTTTCAGGATTTCATTCCTATAAAATAACCGCTGAAGGGATCATTGTCTATCCTCATTTAACCAGAAAGTTCAAGACGCCGCATTATGACGGCAGCTTTTTGAAATCCGGCTTACCGGGACTCGACGAACAACTTGGAGGCGGCCTGGAAACGGGGACGATAACGCTGATTACCGGACAATCCGGTGTGGGCAAGACCAGCCTGGCAATGCAGTTCTGCGCTGAAGCCGTAGCCGCAGGAAAGAAAGCCGTCTATTTCGCTGCCGAAGAGCCTGTTGAAACTATTCTGAAACGCTGTGAGAAGTTAAAGATCAACATACGCAAACCGGTTGAATCCGGGCAATTATCCATGATTCAGTTGAATGTGAGCGAGCTGTATCCGGATGAGTTTTTAAGTGAGATCAGCGCCATAGTTCAAACCCATAACGTGGACCTGGTTGTAATGGACAGTATCCGGGGATATAATATTGCCATGGAGGAATACGGAACCCTGCAAACTCATATTTTGACCCTCACAACTCTTTTGAAAAATGAGGGTGTAAGCGGTATTTTGATCCACGAAATTGAAAATCTCACCGGCGATAAACGCCTTACTGATTTCGGCATCAGTTGTCTGGTTGATAATGCTTTGCTGCTGCAATATGCGGAAATAGACAGCCGTCTCATCAGGCTGATCAGCTGCATTAAAAAAAGTCTTGGAGACCATCAATATGCACTGCGGGAACTGAAAGTAACTTCTGCAGGACTGGAGGTGGGTTCCAGCCTCACAGGTTTCAGAGGACTGCTTTCGGGTCTTCCGAAGAAGGTCTATCAAGCGTGAATCAACAGCTTTCCGAAATAAAAGCCACACTCGGAATCTGCTTCCTCGATTTTCGGGATGATACCCTGCTGGAAAAATTTTTATCGGAACTGGGGTTCACGGTAAATGCTCTTTCCGCAAATCGCCTGTCAAACGGTTTCGGGAATAAAGTCGATCTGATCCTTGCAGAAGACGCTTTTGCCAGAAGGAATACTGAAACACTTCTAAAACTCAAGGAACAGAGAAAGGGACTATTCGGTTTCCTGCCTGTGCTGATCCTTGAGAACCGGCAGGTCCGCGAATCTGTCTGGCTGGAAAGGGGTTTTGATGATGTCCTGCGGATGCCGGTTGCCAAGGACCTTTTGAAATCACGCATCGACCTGTGGCTCAGACGTACCGTAGAATCCCAAATGCACCTCAGGCACCTCGTCGAAAATACGGGAGTGGGACTCTACCGCGTTGACAAAGGCGGGAAGGTTCTTTTTGCCAATCCGGAACTATGTCGTCTGCTGGGTTTCCCCACCATACCTGACCTGGAGCAGGCTCCGCCTGGTGAACAGTATTTTTCCAAAGAAAACCGCTCCCTTTTATTCAACCGGCAGATGGCGCAGAATGGTCGGGTAAGTAGTCTCGAAAGCCTCTGGACCCGTGCAGACGGAGAAGTCATAACTTTACTGGAAAATGCTCATGAGGTTCGTGAAAACGGCCGACTGCTCTACATTGAAGGTAGTCTGGAAAATATTACGGCCGTTAAAAAATTACAGCATATCATTACCGAAGAGAGGGACCGATACGATTTTATACTGAATAAACTGCCCATCGGTTTGACGGTCATGGACGAATATGAGACTTACACTTATATCAATCCAAAATCCATTGCTCTCGATGAGTTCAGCGGGGATGTCGAAAAATTACTGGGGGCAAATGTACGTTCAAACCATCCGAAAAATATTTTACATGAGCTGGATGCTCTGCTCAAAAAAATGAAAAGTGGCAAACTGGAACATTTTGAGCGCTACGCATACCGTAAAAATAAAATTCTTCATATAAGCTATCATGCCATCCGGGATAACGATAATTCTTATAAGGGGCTTATCCGACTGGTTTCTGATGTGACGCAGGAGAAAAATGCTGAAACCGAGTTAAAGCGCAGTAAAAACCGCTGGGAAGCGACCTTTAATGCCATCAGCGACTGGGTCAGCCTGGTTGATCTGGAGACCCACCGGATCCTGCAGACCAACAGGGCCGGTGGTGAATTCTTCAATTGTCCGCATAAAGATATTCAGGGGCAAAAGTGTTATAATCTCGTACACAATTCAGATGAACCCCTTGAGGGCTGCCCCATTGAAAAAATGAAGCTCAGCAAGGAAAAGGAGAGTATGGAATTTTACGATCCGTTATACCATCGCTGGCTTCAGATCACCGTTGACCCCATTGTCGATGAGCAGGGCAAAGTCAAGTCCGCAGTTCACATAGCAAAAGATATCACAGCCTGGAAAAAAAACGAAGAGAACGCAGCCTTGCTGCTCGAACAGCAGGAGATCGTAAACCAGTTATCACTGGAAATCGGAAATGCAGAATCTCTGCAGGATATATTCCCGCTCATCAAGCGGGAAATTGGTGTTCTGGTCCATTCTCCGGCGCTGTTCATCTCCCTGTATGACCGAAAGAAAAAGTTGATCACACCGGTTTATATCAATATTGAAGGAGAAGAATCAGATGTTTCGGCTTTCCCGCCTCTGCGTCTCGAAGCTGAAGGCAGGGGGGTACAAAGTCAGGTTATCCGTACTGGAAAATCACTCATTTTAAATGACTGGCAGAAGGCTGTAAGAAATACTGAAATGCATTATAACATTAAGTCCGACGGCAAAATCGAAAAAATAAGCTCTCAGGCGGTACTGAAAGATATCCCTCAATCCGGTATGGTGATTCCAATGAAGAGTGAAAGACAGGTTTTCGGGATTTTCATGATACAAAGTATGAAACCTTACACTTACAGCAACGAAGATTGTAACTTTCTGGAAGGTGTGGCAAATGTCACAGCGGTGGCAGTACAGAATCTTAAGCTGGTCTCAGATCTCGACAAGCAGCTCAAGGAGCTGAAAGCTGCGCATCTGAATCTGCAGAGGCTTCTGAGTGAAAAAGAGGTTTTACTAAAGTAAATTCATCATCGCGTAAAAAATAATATGCAGGTTGTTTACAGTCTGCTTAACATGCAGATCCACGAGACGGGAGATGCCAGATCCATCGAGGTGCTGCGTGAGAGCCAAAGCCGTATCAGGTCCATGTCCCTGGTTCATGAGAAGCTGTACGATTCGGCAGATCAGGCCAGTATTAATGCCGGCGACTTTATACAGACCATCACCCATGAATTAATGGAAGCCTATGATGCCGCCGGTCGTATCAACTGCATTGTAAAGGTCAGTGATGTGACGCTAGATATCAATATTGCCGTTCCCTGCGGGCTGGTAGTGAACGAAATTCTTTCAAACGCATTTAAATATGCCTTTCCCAATCACAGAAGCGGAACAATAACAATTACAGTAAAGCAGCGTGATAAGCATTTTCTGAACATTCAAATCAGTGATGACGGAGTCGGGCTGCCCGATGATTTCGATTTCCAAACGGCCTCCACAATGGGTATGACTTTGGTGAGAATTCTTGTGCAGGGTCAACTGGAAGGGACAATCAATATCGACGGGCAAAACGGTACAAGATTTAATATCACATTCCCCCTCAATTCGGTTTGAATAAATTTAAGGATATTCCACAAAACCGATACTATCCCCTTCCGTCAAATTGCCTGTAAAACCCTGCCCGGATAAATCAATTTATCAACTCCGCAGAGCAAAATTTCTCATTTGATAAAAAATAGTGCAGGAGCATAAATATAAATATAATAGATATAATGATAATATTATTATAATACCTTAAATAGTTGAAAAACAAGTATCTCAAATAATACCTGACGATGCGTATTAAATGGTTTGACAGTATAATTTGACCGTAATAAATTGTGTCGCTGGAAATTCAGACATTCACAGCGGAAGAAGGTCTGTTTTATGAAAACTACAAATTAATCGAATTAACTTGTATTTTAAGTGTTCAGATTTTGCGGGAATTTATTCCCGCAAGTCGTTTTAAACTGGAAGGAATGAGGCTCATGAAACTGTTTTTGTCCCTGATCTTATCATTTTCGACTATTTCTCTATCGTTCGGCCAGGCAGACAGTACCGCAGTTTTAAAAAATACGGGTCAGCATATTTATGCCGGAGTCGAGCGCTGCCAGGTCTGTCATGAAGCGGATGAAATCGGCAACCAGTTCGGCGTCTGGCAGGCCTCCAAACACGCTAAGGCGTATCAGACGCTCCTTTCTGATGAGGCTGCCAAGATCGCCAAAGAGAAAGGTCTGGAAAAACCGGCCAATGAATCCCCGGAATGCCTGGAATGTCATGTAACGGGATACTCTGACCCAAAAGCAGAGTACGGGGAGAAATTTGAAAAGGAGGATGGTATAGGCTGCGAAAGCTGTCATGGAGCCGGTGAATTTTTCCGGAAGGCTGATATCATGTGCGATATAGAGCTGGCTAAAGCCAACGGTCTGATCATCCCCGTGGAAGAAGACTGTCTGCGCTGTCACAATGAACGCAGTCCCCGGTATAAACCTTTCGACTTCAAGATCTTCAATGAGAAAATAGTCCACAAGTTAAACCCCGGGTACAAATGTGAGGGTGCCGAAGATGAAGATGAGGACTGGTAATAAATGGGAGCGCAAATTCGGGGTTGGATCACGCTTCGGAGTACAGTTCTCCTAACTTTAATCAGCTTCTGTGCTTTACTGCTCCTGCAGTGCGGATCCCCCAAAGATATCATTCAGCCAATTGCCTATAACCATAAGGTGCATTTGACAGAAGCCGGGCTGGATTGCCGGGACTGCCACAAAGGGGTGGAAACCAGTATCAGGGCGACGATCCCATCTATCAAAGTATGCTCTTCATGTCACTCTAAGATCAAGGGCAAAAGCAGGGCCGAAGCCCAGGTGGTGGAAGCCGTTAAAAGCGGGACCGAAATACCCTGGCAGCGGATTTACCGGGTTCCCGACCATGTATTTTTCTCACACCGCAGGCATGTGACCGCCGGTAAAATTGCCTGTAAAACCTGTCACGGCGATGTTGAAAAGTTAACCAAACCGGCTTCCCATCAATTGGTTCCCATTGCAATGAAAACCTGTATGAAATGCCACGATAATAAATCCATCTCAAACGATTGTATCCACTGCCATGTCTGATAAAAAAACCATATCCAGAAAAGAATTCTTAAAACTCACGGGAATTGCCACCGGAGGAGCAGCGTTGACCATGGGCAGCATGTCCCAGTTGTTTGCGATGTCCGGGAAAACCATCAAAGCGCTTACTGAGGGTCCCGGTAAAGAAACCTTCCGGATTACCGCCTGCCGTATTTGCCCTTGCGGCTGCAGCCTTTCCGTTCGCAGGATTGACGGTGTCCCCGTCGGTATAAAAGGGAATCCGCTCTCGCCAATCAACAGGGGCGGGGCCTGTCCCGCGGCTTACGCCAATCTCGAGATTCTCTATCACCCCGATCGCCTGACCGATCCCCTGGCCAGACCGGTGGGACCTATTCGAAAGCAACTGAAAACCACCAGCTGGGATAAGATACTGCCGACAATCTCCAAAAGTATTGCCGATTTGGTAAACCGAAATGAGGGATATAAAATTGCCATCATCAACGGGGACGATACTCCTCTAATGCAGGAGGTCTGGCAGAACTTTGCAAATACTATCGGGACTCCCAATCTGTTTCAGGAAGAGATTTCATCCAATCAGACCAATGCGGTTTATCTTTCCCAGGGGCTGGCAGAAGCGCCGAAGTTCGATATTATCAACTCCGAAGTAATTCTCAATTTCGGTGCTAATATTCTCGAAGAAGACGGTGCCATGGTTCATTTTAATCAGGTAATCAGCCGTTTTAAAGACCTTGGAAATGTAATCCGGAATAAAATGATCTACGTGGGACCCCGGGCAAATATCACTGCCGTAAGTGCTCATAAATGGCACCCTCTGATTCCGGATACATGGGGGACTCTGGCCTTAGGTCTGGCACATATCCTGATTGACAGTCATTCCGTTGAAGTAAATCGGCTTAGGAAAGATACTCAGGGGTTTTCCGACTGGACGGATAGTGACGGACAGTTTCATGCCGGTTTTGAAAGCATGGTCATGGCAGAGTTCCATCCTAAGCGGGTTGAGGAAATAACCGGTATCCCGGAAGTCTCCATCCGTGAGATGGCTGAACGGGTCAGCAGCCGCGAGCGTTCCGCCGTTATTTGCGGAAATGAAGCACTCCAGTCACCGCGGGGTGATTTACATCAATGGGCTGTGCATTGTTTGAATTATATCATTGGCGCCATTCAGTCGCCCGGAGGACTTTATTTCAGGGGCACTCCGAATCAGGAAATTTTGCAGACGACACCTTACCAGGGTAAGGATATGCGGAGTCTTTTCTTCACCGATGGGAAGCACCCGTTGGAAAAAGCCTCCCTGGATATCTTTGCAAAAAGAGTTGAAGGTTATTCTCCCTATGATATTGATCTGCTCATCATAAACCGGGCTAACCCCGTTTACTATGGTGAAAATCGAACCAAGTGGAAAATCCTGCTGAAACATCTGCCCAGAGTCATTTATATTGGCGACCTGCCCAACGAGACCAGTGCTCACGCAGATGTGATCCTGCCCATCCATACACCCTTCGAAACCTGGGATGTTGTGGAGGCAGCTCCCGGGATTCCAGTGGATGCCGCCGTACTGCAGAGACCGGTGATAGATCCGATGTACAGTACCCGCAGCAGCTATGATCTGCTTAGAAGTATTGCTGAAGGTGCCGGTCTCGAACTCAGCGCCTTCCCCGCAAAAAATGCTAAAGGTCTGGCGAAGAAACGACTCGAGAAAATCTTCCAGGGAGGAACCGGGCAGTTGTTCACGCAGCAGACGGATGATGAGTGGAAAGCCATCTATCAAAGTCATCTTAATTTAAAAATCACAAGAGGTAAAAAACCTTTCCTGAAAGAGCTGTTGAAAACAGGCGGTTGGTGGGATCCGGCCGGTCCGGTCAGGAAGAAATTAACCGAATTGATTCATACCCGCTCGGGAAAATTTGAATTCATAACACCCCTGCTTTACCTGTTTGAGGGTTATTCCGGTGACAATACGAAACTGTTGCAGGATCTGCTGGCAAGTAAAACCTATCCGGTGACGCTTGAGAAATATACCGCTTCTGAGGCAAATGGCTATCCGCTCACCCTGATTTCGGGATTCCCGCTGACAAATCCGGGCGGACGCACCGTTTACTCTACCACACTGGTTGAAACGATTGGTGCCATCAGGGAGATCCACTGGGAAAGCTGGGTGGAGATCAATCCTGTTACCGCCAGGCGTTATGATCTTGAAGACGGAATGAAGATACAGTTGGATTCTCCGGTGGGAGAAATTAAAGTAAGGGCCAGAATTCGGCCGCTGGTACATCCGGATGTGGTTTATATTCCCATGGGACTTGGCAGAGAGAATGTAGGGCGCTATACTTCAGGTATCGGTTCTGATCCCCGGAACCTCATGGTGCCACAGTCCGAAGTGAATACGGGTAATATGATCTTATCCGGGACACCTGTTCGTATAACCATCTGAAGAAGGAAACAATTATGACCAAATGGGGAATGGTAATCGATTTAAATAAGTGTACCGGTTGCGGAGCTTGTGTGAATGCCTGCCGTATGGAAAACAATATTCCTAATGTCGGTCCCGAAGCCGCTCACGACGGCAGAAATATGGACTGGATGCAGATTGTCACAGAATATGAGGGTGAATATCCGGATATCAGAATTACACATATCCCCCTGCTTTGCTTTCAGTGTGACAACGCTCCCTGTACTAAAGTTTGTCCCGTACATGCGACATATCAGAATAGTGACGGTCTGGTGGGGCAGGTTTACTACCGCTGCATTGGCTGCCGTTTCTGTATGGCCGCCTGTCCCTATTCCGCAAAAAAATTCAATTATGCCGAACCTAATGTACCCGGAGAATATGAAGACCATCTGAATCCGGATGTGACCCGGCGCATGAAAGGTGTGGTTGAAAAATGCAGTTTTTGCCATCACCGCCTGGCACACGCCAAAGATCTTGCCAGATACGAAAACCGGGACCTGAGGGAATCCGATTTTCAACCGGCCTGCGTTGAGTCCTGCCCGGCCGATGCAATGGTTTTTGGCGATCTGGAAAATCCGGCACATACAGTACACGACCTGAAGGATTCCAGCCGCGCTTTTCGACTCGAAGAAGAGCTGGGGACGGAACCCAAAGTATATTATTTAAAAAAGGAAGATAAATAATGGATGACCTCCGACACGATCCTGATTATACGTTGTTTCGGCCCATTTTGGAAAAAGACCGCAGGTTCCTGTGGATGGTCTCCGTACTTGTCGGCCTCATCGGCTGGTCGATCTACATGTACCTGCGTCAATGGAAATATGGTCTTTCCGTTACCGGCCTGAACAATAATGTTACCTGGGGCTTCTACATAATCAATTTTGTGTTTTTTATCGGTGTGAGTCACGCCGGTACGCTCATATCAGCCATATTACGTCTGTCGCAGGCAGAATGGCGCAGGCCCATCACCCGCATGGCTGAAGTGATCACGGCTATCGTGCTGATAATTGGCGGGATTCACCCCATCATCGACCTGGGAAGACCTGACCGCCTGATGAATGTATTTTATTACGGTCGTCTGCAATCCCCCCTGCTCTGGGATGTGACGGCCATTACAACTTATTTTACGGCCAGCACAGTTTATCTGTATGTGCCGATGATACCGGATATTGCCCTGCTCAGAGACCGTACGACCAAATTCAGGTGGCTATATAAATTTCTAAGTTGGGGCTACCGCGGTACCGAACGGCAGAAACATATTCTGGAGCGAGCCATGTCAATTCTCATGGTGCTGGTTATTCCCGTAGCCGTCAGTGTTCATACGGTGATTTCCTATATTTTTTCGATGACCCTGCAATCGGGATGGCATTCAACTATTTTCGGACCCTATTTCGTGACGGGGGCAATCTATTCGGGAACGGCAACCTTGTTAGTTGTAATGATTGCTTTCAGGAAAATGTATCATCTCGAGAATTACCTTAAAGAAATTCACTTCCGCTATATGAGCATTCTGCTGCTGGTATTTTCACTCCTTTGGACCTATTTCACATTCAGTGAATTCCTGACCGGTGTTTATGGAAATGAGCCCATGGAAATGAAAGTGATCCGGTTTAAGCTCACCGGTGCTTACGCCCCCTATTTCTGGTCCATGGTTACATTAAATTTCCTGATCCCGCTTATTGTACTCACTAACAAAAAACTGAAAACTATCAAGGGGATATTGTTCACATCAATTGGTGTTATCATCGGTATGTGGCTGGAGCGTCTCATAATAATTGTACCTTCACTGACTAATACGAGGCTCCCCCTGGTCGTCCAGGCCTATATTCCCAGTCTGACGGAATGGTCTCTCTTTATTGGCGGGATCTCGATGTTCTGTCTGCTGTTTTTAATTTTTTCCAAAGTATTTCCGCTCATCTCAATCTGGGAAATCAGGGATGGGCGTGCCGAGGGTCTTGAAGAGGCAAAGGGAAGACTTGAATCCTATCTTCCGGACCGGGCCGTTGCCGAAGGGAGGGCACAATGATGGAAAAGCGTGAAAAAGTGACCCCGCAATTTATTCTGTTTTTACAGATTATGAGCATTTCTCTGATCTGGGTGCTGGTGGTCAGTGTCATCTGGTGGGTTCTTAATCTGATCTCCCTGTCCAATTACCTGCATGATGCCCAGAATGCCACACTGGCAATCTCTCTGTTGATTATGCCACTGTTCGTGTTGCTGGCCGGGATACTCACATATGTTTTTGTGGGCCTGCGGCGCAACCGCTTTGAAGATGATGAGCATGCGTAATTATCTTGTCATCATCATTTTGGGTCTCACCGGCCGCTTATTCGGATTCGGTCTTCAGGGTTATCTTTCCAGCAGCCTGTATTCATTCAACCGTGAAAACCGGGAACAGACCTCGCTGCAGCATCTGCGACTCTACGAGTCCTTTTATTTACAGGGATCCGATCTGGGGCTGGAAAACAGCCGCGTGACTCTGGCAGGATTGATCTATACTGACCCGGTCAATGCTTTCAACAATGACCCCGTACTCAGGATTTATAAAGCTTCTTACAGAGCAGACCTTTTTTCCGGCGGACTGACACTTGATCTGGGGCGGCAGTTCGTTTACAGTCTGGCAACTTCCGGCCGCATGGACGGCGTCATGCTTGCAGGCAGCTGGCGAAAGCTTCGCTTCAAAGGTTTTGGCGGCGCATACGTGCCTGCGTCAGGCTGGACTGGTGACCCCGTCAGTGACTACCTTGCAGGTGCCGAACTCAAATGGTCAGCAAAGACAAATCTGAAATTCGGGCTTGGGATATCAGGTAAAAACCATGGACGCAATATTTATCACTCCAGCTTTACATATAAAGATGTTGAGGTCCCTGCAAGACTGGAAACCCGCCTGGCTTATCAATTGGAATACAATCCGGGTGTCACACAATTTTATATTCGAGGCCGGCAACGCCTGACCGATTGGGTGTTAACCGAACTGACTGTAGTCGCTTCAAGACCCTTAGCAGGATTTAAAGATTTTAGGTTTGAGTACAATTTCAGGGAACCCCGTATTCCCGAGAACAGTATTTTTTCAGTTTTTGATGCCAGTAATACGCAGGATTTCAGGCTCAGCGCTTCCAGGAAGATCCACGGTTCGCTGTCGGGTGGTTTTCAGATAAGGCATATCATTTTTGATGGTGAGAGATCAGATGTACTCTCTGTCAACGCTAAATTACACAAAGTTCAGGCAACATATATCTACCAGTCCGGTTACGGCGGTGCTACGAGCCGCGTACAACTTGCAGGAGAAAAAAGCGTGGGGAGCTTCAACCTGTATGGAAGAATCACTCTGGGGCGCTATAAACTGCTCGAGGGTACCTGGGATGATCTGGCAACATTTGTTCTGGGCAACCGCATATTCCTGAGAAAACGCTTCGAATTAAATACTGAGCTCCAGGGGCTCAGGAATCGTTACTATGATAAAGATATCCGTTTTCTTTGTACGTTGATGGTGAGGATATGATGAAAAATATAATTTTATTGATACTCTTATTATCGCCGGGAGTGACAGCTAACAGTCCTATCATATTCAGCCATAATATTCATGTGACCGACCAGGGCTTTAAATGCACCAAATGCCACAGCCCCAAGTTGCTGAAATCCAGTATGAGTTCGTCAGATGTTATCCTGCCTACAGAAAAACGCTGTATGAAGTGCCACCGGAAATGGCGGGAAACCGAACAATGCGAAAAATGTCACCTCGGCACCAAACCTTTCAAGACATTCTCTGCCGTGCAGCGAGTTTTCGAATTTGCCCATAAAATCCATTATCATGACCAGAAGATAGACTGTAAAAACTGCCACGGCAATATGGCCGGAGTAGAGAACAATCCGCCAATCCCCAAAATGAAAGACTGTCTGCAGTGTCATAAAGATAACAAAGGCCCGGAATACTGCAGTGCCTGTCATACGAATGTGGCCAAGCTGCGCCCGGCCGACCACGGTACTCAGTGGCTTACTCAACATGATGTGGCAGCGCTTTCCGAGACCTCGGACTGCAAACTCTGCCACACCCAGCTAAGCTGTGATAATTGTCACAGCGGAGCGGTTTTGAGTACTGATGAACTGCCCCTGCTGAATCCCGTACCCGGCTACCGTACGGATGATTTCAGCGGTAAACAAATGCTTGTCCGTAATCATGATCTGAATTATGTGAATACGCACGGGCTCGATGCGGTCACAAAGGAGCGGGATTGCAGAGTTTGCCATGAGGCAGCTGAATTCTGTACGGACTGTCACCAGAATTCAACGGATATGATATTGAATAAACCAAATTTTCATGGCGGTGTAAACTGGGGAGCGATAAAATATCCGGATGGCACTGATTTCGTCGAGATTATCGGCGGGGGAGTACATGCTGATATGGCCCGCATAGACATAGAAACCTGTCAGTCCTGCCATGATATCGATGGAGGAGACCCGCTTTGCGTCGATTGCCATAACGATCGGGACGGTGTCCAAAATACGGACCCGAAAACACACAGCGCCGGTTATCTGCACAACACACAGGGAGACTGGTGCACTGAACCCGTTTCAATGTGCTTTGTTTGTCACACACCACAAACGAAAGGAGTCGGATTTTGCGGTTATTGTCATCCTTAAAATTTGCCGTGGTGTTAGCGGCGGTTCTGCTGCTGCCGGCTTGTTCCGATGTGGCAAAGGATGCCTTGGCGCCACCTGTCACTACGGATCGCACATATACTACAGATATCAAACCAATTTTTGATCGCAGCTGTATCCGCTGTCACGGTGAGGAGGTGCAGAATGGTAATATACCCCTGAATTTCTCTTCATATGAAAGCATACAAAATTATATTGGAGATGCACCTTCAAACGAAGTAATCATCGTACCCGGCCTGGCAACTTCATTTTTGCTGATTAAATTGGATCCTCAATATAATGGTATAATGTACAAATATCTCGATGACCCGGAGGAATATAATCTGATCTATGACTGGATAGTCTCAAATAATGCCGCCGAATAGACTGTGAACTTGAATTTGTAAACCGGCCTGCCTCAACAGGCCGTATTTCTCATAAAGGCCGGTTTTTTCAAAACCGGGCAAAAACGCTGAACCTCCCGGTTATTCTGCAATAAATGTATTTACCAAATAAACTTGAATTTTTCTGATTCCTTTTATAATAATATTTTGTAAATTTATCCACATTATTTTCAATAATATTGTGATATCATCAACCTGTATATGAAAACTGTGCTGTAAGCTTGAGGCTGGTATTTTTATCGTACAATGACATCGAAGGAAAGTGGAAAAGGTTCCCGCTGGTTTCCCATGATGAAGAGCACGACAATGTTAATTTTCCATAAACGCGACGAAGATAAAAACCTGAGTGAATCTGCAGTAAGCATTTTTCTGAATATGAAGTTATTATTTATTAGACTGTTCTAAGGAGTTGAGTGCGACAGAAAGATAAAAAAACCATTGGTATTTGCTTCGGAGAACAGGCTCACAAAAACAGTCTTAAAAAGAAGCTTGAAAAATCAGGCTATGATGTATTATATCTGGATCCGGATCTAAAGACTTCCGAATTATCTGCAGGTATTGACCTTTTCATTATTGATGTATATTGTGCTAAACGGAAGCACAAACAATTCCACCAGCTTAAAGAACAGTGTAGTTCAGATTTCGTCTCCCTGCCGGTTTTAGTTGCCCTCGAATCTGCCGAAGATCCATCCTCATGGCTGAAACTTGGTTTTGACGATATTATCCAAATGCCCGTCAATGAAAGTCTCCTCCTGGCAAGGTTGAAAGTGTGGCTTACCATCGTTGAGGATTCCAGGCAGCGCTTCAAATCTCTCTTTGAAAATGTACAGATCGGGCTTTACCGCTCAACGCCCGACGGGCGGGTAATTCTGGCGAATCCGGCTCTGCTTAAGATGTTGGGATTTAGCAGTCTTACGGCCCTTCAGAATCGGAACCTGAACGAGGAGGGCTTTGAACCGGGATACAGCAGGCAGGAATTTATCAATGAAATTGAGACAAAGGGGAGTGTTCGCGGACTCGAATCCCGTTGGACAAAACATGACGGAAGCACCCTCTACATTCGGGAGAGCGCTCAGGCCGTGAAAGATGCTGAGGGTAATTCCCTCTACTATGAAGGGACAGTCGAAGATGTTTCGGACAGAGTGCTGGCTGAACGGGCCCGGGAGGCTTCCGAGTACCAATATGCCCAACTTCTGGAAACATTGCCCGAAGCCATACTTAGAATTGACCCTGCTGGCAATATTCTTTATGCCTCTGACCATTGTAAAAATTATTTCGGACAAAAGGATGGTGAGCCGCTTAATGGTAAATCATTTTATACATTTTTTGCACCTGCTGATGCAAAAAAATAAAAAAGCTCCTCAAACGGGCCGGAGAGACAAACCAGGTTCAAAGGACGGAACTCGATTTGAATTTGGGAGAAAAGGCTTCATTTCCGGCAGAAGTGAATTTGTCCAGTGCTGCAGACAATTCGCTGTTAAAGAACACATTTATTATTACTCTGAGGAATATCAGTGAACAGGTGGCGGATCGCAAAGCCGTGCAAAAAAGAGTCGATGAGCTCATCGCCCTCCATGACTTCAGTAATAAGTTAAATGCTTCTTTAAATTTTCAGGATGTTGCAAAAACTACAGTAACAAACCTAAAGGAGCTTATGAAGGCAGATGTAGTTCTGCTATTTCACCGGGTGGGAAATGAGCTTAGATTGATAGGTTCCGAGACTTCACGGTCTGATTATGATCACAAACATACAAAACTGCATAAAGTGGGAGAATGTCTTCGTGGTCTGGCAGTCAGTCAGGGGAAATCCGTTTTCAGTTTGAATATCCATAAGGACCCTCGTTGTGTGTGGGACGAATGCAAAGTTGCCGGTTTGATCTCTTTCGCCGCGGTTCCGCTTTTCTGGGAACAA
>JAJRUW010000026.1 GCA_024277615.1 Fidelibacterota bacterium
GGAGTGCCTTTTCTTTTGGTACTTTTCTTTGGAGCAAGCAAAGAAAAGTACGTATCTGCTACCATCGTTAAATACTCAGGATCACTGATCCTTAATCTGTTATGAAATTTTTGGGGAAACTCCTGGAAAGTGAAATATTGACGACTTCATCACGAACTGATACTATTTTCACCTTGCCTTACCCCTGGTTTTGTAATAGTAAACTAAACAAAATAACGGGCGATTAACTCAGCGGGAGAGTGCTACCTTCACACGGTAGAAGTCACTGGTTCAAATCCAGTATCGCCCATTAAAGAAAAATATTCCCACAATCTTTTGGGTTCAATGATTAGATAGTCCGTGGGTCGCCGGGTGACCCCCATTGCTTTTTTTGCGCATGTTTTTTATCATCACAGGGATAAATATTTTTTGTTTCTGTAAATTTTGTCTTCGTACAGCCGACAGGTGCGTGAAAAAAAGGAGTAATAGAACTCTGGATTTTTGCATATTATAAGATTGCCGCAAAGTGCTTCAAACGCAAGAACAGGATCGCTGGTATTAAGAACTATAAGATCAACATTTTCAAAAGATAATGAGTCCTGGCACAGGCCGATTATTTCAGCCAGCAAATCCGGGGTTGGATCTGTTGAGAGATAAACGGCAATATCTATATCAGCATCCTCATCCGGTAAATACTCATTTACAGAAGAACCAAAAACTATTGCAAAATTAATGGCAGAGCATGTCAGTAAAGACTTTTTCAGAAGCTCAAAATTAAGTTTCTTCATAGTCTTTAATCTCAATCATGAAATTTCTAAAATCCGGCAGGTTCTTTTCTAAAATTGAATATAATATTTTTACATCAACAGAGGCATAATCGTGAACCACAAAGTTCCTGAAAAGAACCATCTTGATATATGCATCTCTGTTTTTCACAACCCCCATTTCTTGCAATAATGCTATAGCATCAGCAGAAGTTTCAGGAGGGACAACTTTTTTTTTCGCAATAATTCTTTCAGCAATATCAATCATTACCTCTATCATTACCTGCAAGGAACGCTCTGTGATTTTCTGCAATCCCCAATCATCCTTAAACTGATCAAAAGAAACAGGAAGATAATTCTGTAAATTTGTAAGGTATTCTTCGATAACAGCAAGCTTTGATAATATTACACTGTTTTTTGTCATCTTTAATGGCTGATAAAAGGTTTATTATCCCTGTTTAGTGCCTGACCGAAAAGCGCTATTTTCGTTCGGACACTATTTATGTTTGAAATAGCGGTTTTGAGACAATAAAGTCAAGCGTTTTATTTACTCATGAGTACCGAGTCTCGTTGATTTTATTCGGTTTGGGTCTGCTTATGATAGTCAAGAATCCATTGCTCAGTTAAGATATCGTTATTTTATATAGACCCCTGTAAGGGTTCCTGCAAGGGAAAGTTTTTCGTCGATATCGAGGGCCAAAAATACAAGAATAAAGATTTGACAGAGAACCTTTAATGGGTGACCCCTTTTGCCCTCCTCGCTCAGAAACGTATTTCTCATCCTCCCGCTTTAAAAGAGAATACAGTTCACAACTTCCACTGCTTTCAATAAGGTCAATCAGGTTTTCAATCCAAACTGTATTCTGAAATCTGACATGAACCCGAACAATGCTTCTCTGGTTATAAGCCGCTGTTTGGCTGATCGCTTTAGAACAAGGGCATAAACGACATCACAGGTACGTTTACTTCAAGAACAATATCCCCCGTGCTGTTTCTGTTGTACCTACTTTTTATAGAGCAGGCATTGCCAATTTATGGGATGTCCAGGGTTAAATGATGGCTTGAAAGTTGTCGTTGCTTATTTCCTCTGTAAGTCTAAATGTGTATAAAACAAAATAAAAACGAAAAATACCTTGACAATATTTTTCTGAACACTTATAATGCTTTATTAAAGCAATAACGTGTCTGAACGGAACGTCCTTTTTTTGTCATTTCTCCTCCAGACCGAACAGAATCGGGAGGAGAAATCCTTACCCCTTGTTTTTCCGCAAGATTTCTTCCTGATTTATCGGGGCTCCTCGAAATGACTTTTTTTATATGGTTTTTGTTTGGGCACTAAATAGTTGAAAAAACAGGCAATTTTTTACACCCAACAATGAAGGAGAATCGGGTATGAAAGCAGCAGAAAAGAAGACCAGGGCAGGTGAAACAACCATAATGATGCTGGCAGCAGTTTTGCTGTTTTTGTTCATGCCGCTGGTGGTAATGGCAGGGGATCTTGAACCGACTGCTGAACCGGCCCCGACCATGCACACGCTGGAGGAGATATACGATATACTGGATCCTTTTAATAAGGCTCCTGGAGATGTGTGTCTTGGAGTGACGTTTCTGGGAGTGCGAGATGATGGTACTATCGGAGAAAGAACAGGTACAAGATTGTGCGGGTCATTACCAACCACTACAACGACAATATTTATTCCTCCACCACCAACCACGACAACAACAACACCTGCTTCAAGATTCACTTACAATGGTGACGGCACAGTTACTGACAACCTGACAGGGCTTATCTGGCTGCAGGATTCCAGTTGCTTCGGAAAAAAGGATTGGCCAGATTCCAAGATTGCTGCCTACTCGCTTGAAAGCGGGGCCTGCGGCTTAACAGACAACTCTCAAATTGGGGACTGGCGATTGCCTACGATAGATGAATTCGATAGTATAATAGATAGAAGTCAAGACAGTCCTGCCCTGACCCTTGGGCATCCTTTTGCAAATTTGCCTTTGCGTGAAAGCTGGACCAGCACGCTTGTTCCAGATTCAGCATCAGGCCCTGTCTACCATGTTTGGTACGTGGACGTTAAATATGGACAATTGATGACTTCGGACAGCATACCGTTTTTCAACATGTGGCCGGTCCGAGGCGTGGCTACCGGGCCATAACCAGGGTCCCCGTATTCTTTAAAGAAGCAATGTTGATGAACTCGTAAAAAGTCATCAATGTTGTGCTGATCAGAAGCAGCCCATATAAATAACAGGGTTTCTGATAATTGTAATGTCGGAAGGAGTAATTTTGAGAGAAAATTTGAGAAGCTGCAGGATAAGCACATTGTTGGTTATACTTCTGATGGCAGGGTCAGTTTTTGCCGTTAATGTGCATGCAGCTACAATCCATGTATATTCCGGCGGCTCGATCCAGACTGGCATTGACTCTGCTGAGAATGGTGATATGGTGCTTGTACACGATGGTACTTATAGCGAGAACTGGTATGGTGGTATTACCTTCAGTGGCAAAGCCATTACAGTTAAATCGGAAAATGGGGCAGCAGCAACAATTTTAGATGCTAATGGCAGCGGCCGTTCAGTGACTTTTGAAAATGGCGAAGGTCCGGACTCAGTACTGGATGGTTTCACCGTAACCAGTGGAAACATGGGCGGTGATGGCGGAGCTGGTATTTATTTGGGCGGGTCTTCTCCTACGATTAAAAATTGTACTATCACGGAGAACTATGCCCAAAACGGCGGCGGTATCTACTGTAACCTGGCATCTTCTCCCACTATTTCAAACTGTATTATCAGCAACAACTCCGGTCCGGAATATAATGGTAATGGCGGCGGTATATTCTGCAGAGACTCATCTTCTCCTGTGATTACCGGCTGCACCTTCACCGGAAACTACAGCCGGTGGGGCGGGGCAATATCTGACACACAAAGCTCAGCACCGGTTATTACAAATTGCGTTTTCACCGGAAATTCTGCAATCGCGGGTGGAGGGATCGGTACACAAGCGGCAATAATTGACAACTGCACTATTAGCGGAAACTCGGCCATAAGCGGCGCAGGAATTAGTGTTTCCTACCCTGGCTCACTAACAATAACCAACTGCATAATCAGCAACAATACAGCCAACAGCACTACTGGAGTCTATGCTGCTCCCGGCAAAGGTGGCGGCATTTATGCCGGCAGCCAAACCAGATCAACAATAACCAATTGCATTATATCAGGGAACCTGGCCACCCTCGGAGGAGGAATTTATTTTTTCGGTACACGAGCAACAATCACTCATTGCACTGTCAGTGATAATTTTGGAGATTCTGCCGCAGGTTTTATTGGTCAGGGCGGCGGGATGTATTTCGATGACAGTTATATGCAGAATACACTTATTCTGGTTAACAGTATTCTCTGGGGCAACAAAGTCAACGGAAGCCCCAGTGCTGTTTATACAGCCCCTGATTCCAGCGCCATAATCGGCATTAACTACTCAGATGTTCAGGGCGGCTACGATGGAAACGGCAATATTGATCAGGATCCATTGTTTGTGGATGCAGCAGAAGGAGATTACCACCTGAAATCCGGTTCACCCTGCATTGATGCCGGCACAGACAATACAACAGATGATATTTACGGTGCTGACGCGGTACTCCCCTCCGATGATATTGACGGAGACATGCGGCCCCAGGACACGGGCTATGATATGGGAGTGGATGAAAAGGGTTCTGATGGCTGTACCCCATATGATATGCAATTTTGTGTTACCGGACTTCCTGGCGTTTGCAGCGACGGTATTCAGTTTTGTGATACCAGCGAAAACTGGGAGCCATGTGACCAGCTTAATTTACCATCCGAAGAAGTTTGTGACGGCCTGGACAATGACTGTAACAATGCTGTTGATGATGACTGTAATCCGTTACCCGCTCCTGAAAACATAGACCCTGACAGCGATAATTCCCAGTATGCCTATGCAGAGAATACCGGCTGGATTAATGCCGAACCCGGAGGTGATGGGGGTGCGGGAGTGTACGTGAATGACTCAGAGCTGACGGGCTATCTCTGGGGAGAAAACATCGGCTGGATAAGCCTCTCCTGTCAGAACACCCAAAGCTGTGATCGGGTTTCCTATGGTGTCGGGAACGACGGAAACGGCATTCTCTCGGGCTATGCCTGGGGAGAAAATATTGGCTGGATCAACTTTGCCCCGACCGGAGGCGCTGTAATGATTGACGTAAACGGCAACTTTAACGGCCGGGCCTGGGGAGAAAATATCGGCTGGATCAACCTTAGCAGCGCAGCGCCTGTGGTCTATAAAGTCAAAACAGAATGGGCAGGTCTGGGCCCGAATATAGACAGCGACAGTGACGGCCTGCCTGATATTGTCGAAATTTTAATCGGCACAGACCCGCTGGACGCAGATACGGATGATGACGGCATTATGGATGGGAACGAGGATTTGAATGCCGATGGCATTATCGGACCCGGAGAAACAGATCCCCTCAACCCGGATACAGATGGGGATGGTCTGTCTGATGGTGAGGAAGATAAAAATTTAAATGGCAATGTGGACGTAGGCGAGACAGACCCGGGCAATGAAGACACGGACGGGGATGGATACTCAGACGGGCATGAGATATCTTTTGGCACAGACCCGCTTGATCCCGATTCCTTCCAGAAAATGCTTGAGTTAACCTTTGCTGAGGAAGCACCGAACATTGACGGCTTTTTCGGGTTTGGCGAATGGCCGGTTACGGAGGAAAGTCGGCTGGATCTGCAGAACGGGTTTTTAAGGGTGACCAACGACGGTGTCCGCCTTTACATCCTCATTGACCTGCTTGAAGACACTAATGACGATGTGGCTGTACCCAGGGATTTTTTCTGCCTGACCTTTGATGTGGACAGGGACAGGGCTATTACCCCTGATGTGGATATCGACTACACAATAATTTCGGACCAGGCCGCCATACGATACCGCTACTATGATGGGCCTGATATGCTGTCTGACTGGCAGCCTGAAACCTTTTCGAGCATGGCCCGTGGCTTTGGCTGTTTTTTTGGTGATGGAAGCCGCATTTTTAATGTCAGGACCCTTCCGCCAAGCACTGTCTGCAACCAGCACCGTATTTGGGAGATTGCCATTGACCTGAAGGAAATCAATGCGAACCCTGGTGACACCGTAAGAATGGGACTGCGGGCGGCATCACCGAATCCTCCGTTCATTGAGAATATCCCGCTGAATTTTATCAGCGACTTTTCAAATCTGCTTGAAATCAAGCTGGCTCCGTTTCCTTATCTTCCCATATCTTATCTTGCCGGAGGTGAGGTCCACCTTGAATTTGATGCCTTTTCCGATGCCGTCGAACTGACCCAGGCCATTCAGGACCGGGCGAACTCTCTTCCGCTGGTACAGGACAAGACAACTGTTGCCAGGGTTTATGTTGATGTGGCTCCCACCTACACGGGTGAGACGATTTTTGCCAAGCCCTGTATTGTTTCCCTTTTTGCGACGAAAGACGGTGTGGATCTTCCGGGGTCACCCCTCAGCATATACCACGTCGCCCCGACCCTAATCAACCGTGAGGATTTGAATGACACAGCCAACTTTAAGCTGCCCGCCACCTGGGATGAAGGAAACGTTGAGTTTAACGCTATTGTCAGAGGCATGGATCCCAGCACGGCACGTGATGACTCAATGCTGATTAATATAAATTTTACAGAAAAAGAGATCCCTGTTTACTGGACAATACCGCTTAACACCGGGACAATTGATGCCCCAAATATAGCAGACAATGACGTGATAATTCTCCAGGAGGACTATCTGAAAACCACTTATCCGCTGTCTGGTGTTCGTTTTGTCAGAAAGAGCTGGGATACAGTTGGCGCCACCACCAGGGGAAACGCTATTGCAGATTTAAATGATTATTTCAGCATGGTATTTATGGGGTGGGTGTTCGGTGTTATTTCTACCGGTGAGTCTCCCTTTGATTTGCCGGACCAGATTTACGGCTTTACCGTTGAGGCCGGTGCGGTTTCAGATCCAACGTATTGGCGCGACGGTGCCATGGGTATCGCGGCCCGGGGTGGCTTAGGCACTTCCAGAGAAGGAACCATGGCCCATGAGATTAATCATAACCTTGACAGGGACCCGTTTGTCCCTGATCCCAATGGGGGAGAACCTCTGGCCGGAACCTGGGGACGGCATGTTGGCAGTATTACTTTTCCGGATAATCTTGACATGGGATGCGGTGCCGGACCCAACTGGGTAGACTTGTCATGGCCCTGGGAAAATGATGAAATCCAGGAAGTCGGTTTCGACACCCAGGAACCCTGGGTGGAAAACGATGGGATTCGCGCAACTGTGGTACCGGCTGATTTTCCTGACTTCATGTCCTATTGCCAGTCAGGCATGCTTCCGACCAAATGGATTTCTACATACCGGTGGCAACATCTGTTCGATAATTTCCCTACGGTACCTTCTGGTAGCACTATGTTTAAAACTTCCGCCCTGCCGGAATTTGATGATGTTTTGTACGTTAGCGGACGAGTGTATGATAATGGTACAGGCACCCTGAACCCAATCATTACAGCGTTAGGCACTCAGTTTCTGCCTCATCAGACAGCCGGGCAATATGCAATCCGTATTTTAGATTCACAGGGAGATAATCAAACCTATCCTTTTGATTTTCCCTTCGTTGATATGGAAGGCGATGATCTCGATATGGTGTCCTTTAATTTTCGGTTGCCTGTAACAAACAGTGCATCGATATCGGAGATTCGCCTTCTGTCAGACAACCAGACACTCGATGCTATACTGGTCTCAAGTCACCCACCCCAGGTCAGCATCATAGCCCCGATTGCCGGCGAAATATGTAGCGGCATAACCCCTATCTCCTGGCATGCAACTGACAGTGATAATGATACACTGACTTTCTCTTTGTTCTATTCACCCGATAGCGGCAGTTTATGGACCCCGATAGCCCACAATCTGACTGATAACTTTTTCTACCTTGACACTGCCACAGTACCCGGCAGTATCAACCCGGATAACGCAACTTCGATGATACGCGTTGTTGCAACCGATGGATTTTACACTGCCCAAGATGACTCAGAACTCTTTACCGTGATACCTAATCCTCCTCAGACAACGATTTTGAAGCCGGAAAATGACACAATACTCCTGCCCGGTGTGCAGGCTACCTTCAGAGGGACGGCCACGGATGTGGAGGACGAGATTTTGCCCGAGGAAGCATTTATCTGGCTCATCGATGGTAAGGGATTTGGCACCGGAAAAAGTGTAAGTGCGGCCTTGCTGGCAGGACAGCATGAAATTGTGCTGCAGGTTACTGACAGTGACTGGGAAACAGATTTTGATGTTATTGTGGTACATTCCTGCCAAACCCCTGATAATGATACTGATGAAGACGGTACGGTAGATTGTAATGATGGTTGTGTAGATGATCCGTTTAAGACCGCGCAGGGAGCTTGCGGCTGTGGTGTTCCGGAAACACCTGACTGCTGCTCTTCAAGTACCACAACTTCTATCTCTGGCAATCCCTCAGGAGGGGGAGGTAGTAGCGGAGGAGGAGGTGGTGGCGGAGGAGGCAACAGCACGACTTTAATTCCTGTTCCCCCGCCAGAATGTGCAAGTGATTCGGAATGTATTGACGAGGTTTTTTGTGATGGTGTCGAAGTATGCGTGAAAGGAAAATGCCAGGAAGGGACAAACCCCTGTAAAGATGACGAGACCTGTGATGAGGAGAATGAAGCATGTATTCCCAAGCCCAA
>JAJRUW010000027.1 GCA_024277615.1 Fidelibacterota bacterium
GGATAATTTATGAAAAGAATTGGCGTTATCGGCGCAGGAACTATGGGGAATGGTATTGCCCATGTCAATGCGCTTGCAGGATACCAGGTCACCCTGGTTGATATCAAAGAGGAGTATTTGGAACGTGGTTTGACCGCCATCTGTAAAAACTTGAAACGGCAGGCCGCCAAAGGGAAGCTCTCTGCTGAAGCCATTGATGAAACTTTGGGAAATATTACCCCGGCGACCGATTTTTATGGACTGGGTAAAGCAGACATGGTCATCGAAGCCGCCACTGAAAACGAAGCATTAAAAAAAGAAATTTTTAGAAAACTGGATAAAATCTGCGCCGACGATACGATTTTGGGAACCAATACGTCTTCCATCTCTATCACGGAAATTGCAGCTGTTACATCCCGTCCGGAATGGGTTGTGGGCGTGCATTTTATGAATCCCGTTCCCATGATGAAACTGGTAGAGGTGGTCAGCGGCTACAGAACCGGCAAGGAGCCTTTGGACAGGGTTTTGCAGTATGTGAGCAGTCTCGGGAAAACTCCGGTACAGTGCAACGATTTCCCCGGCTTCGTGGCCAATCGCATCCTCATGCCCATGATCAACGAGGCCGTCTATGCTCTGATGGAGGGTGTAGCCGCCAAAGAGGCCATCGACGAAATTATGAAATTGGGGATGGCCCACCCCATGGGACCCCTTGCACTGGCCGATCTCATCGGGCTGGATGTATGCCTGGCGATCATGGAAGTCCTTTACCGGGAACTGGGAGACTGTAAATACAGACCCTGTCCCCTGCTTAAAAAGATGGTGGCTGCAGGGATGCTGGGCCGTAAGACCGGTGCAGGATTTTATAACTATCAAAAGGAGAGCTGATGGATTTTGCCTTGAATGATGAACAAAAATTAATACAACAAACCGCCCGTGAGTTTGCCCTTGCAGAGTTAGAACCCGGTGCAATGGAGCGGGATGAGCAAAAACTTTGGCCCCGGCAAGCCGTGAAAAAAATGGGCGAACTGGGGTTTATGGGTATGATGGTTTCCCCCGAATGGGACGGCAGTGGAATGGATACGATTTCCTATACCCTGGCTATGGAAGAAATAGCCCGGGTAGATGCTTCTGCCGCCGTAGTTATGTCGGTCAACAATTCCCTGGTGTGTCACCTGCTTGAGACTCACGCCAACGATGCTCAAAAGGAAAAATATCTCAAACCCCTGGCCTCCGGGAAAAAGCTGGGAGCTTATTCATTGTCCGAGCCTCATGCGGGGTCTGATCCTGCAGCCATTAAATGCCGGGCCCGCAAGGACGGTCAGTATTATCTCATCAGCGGGACAAAAAACTGGGTTACCAATGGCGTTAACTCCGACTATGTGATTCTGTTTGCCGTCACTGACCCGTCGGTCAAACACAAAGGAATCTCCTGCTTCGTGGTTGAAAAAGGCTGGGACGGTTTTGAAACGGGAAAACCGGAGAACAAACTTGGCATCCGGTCTTCGGATACGGCCGAACTTTATTTTGATAATGTAAAAGTACCCCGGGAAAATCTCATCGGAAAGGAAGGTGAAGGCTTTAAAATCGCCATGGATACACTGGACGGCGGACGAATTGGGATTGCCTCCCAGGCACTGGGGATTGCCCAGGCCGCTTTGGATGCTTCAATTGCTTATTCAAAAGAAAGGATACAGTTTGGCAAACCCATTTCATATTTTGAAGGCATTCAATTCAAACTTTCCGATATGGCCATGGAAATTGAAGCTGCAAGATTGTTGATTTGGCAGGCCGCAGGACTTAAAGACAGGGGTGAACCCGTTGGAGCCAAAGCAAGTATGGCAAAATTATTTGCTTCCGAGACCGCTATGCGGGCAGCCAATCAATGTGTACAGATACATGGAGGGTACGGCTTCATCAAAGAAACCGGGGTGGAACGTCTGATGCGTGACGCCAAGATAACTCAGATTTATGAGGGGACTTCGGAAATACAAAGAATTGTCATTGCCAGACATTTATTGAGGTGAATGCTATAATCAAAAAAATTAGAGAAACGGATAATTACTAAAATGAAAATACAAAATCTAGATTGGGACCAACTGGGATTCAATGTAAATCCTTCGAGAAGTATGTTTATTGCCGAGACGGATGAAGATGGAAACTGGAAACCCGGGAAAATCGTCCCTTACGGGAATATTTCTATTTCACCGGCCTCGGGAGTTTTAAATTACGGTCAGGGGATCTTTGAAGGTATTAAGGCTTTTAGATCGGCCAAAGACAGGATCGTATTCTTTCGGCTGGAAGAAAATGCAAAGCGCTTTGCCGCCTCTGCAGCCAGAGTCGTTATGCCACCGGTCCCGCAGCAATTGTTTATCGATACTATTCACGAGGTCGTCAAGGCGAATGAAGATTATGTCCCCCCGATCGGCAGGGGAGCCCTGTACATTCGGCCTCTGCTCTGCGGTTCCGGACCCGTTCTGGGTGTTTCTCCGGCACCGTCATATTCATTTATCGTCTTTGTTTCGCCGGTCGGCCCCTATTTCAAAGGCGGTGTAAAACCCCTTAACCTGCTGGTGACCAAAGATTACCACAGGGCAGCTCCCAAAGGCATTGGTAATGCTAAAGCGATTGGGAATTACTCTGCATCCCTTTATCCGCAGCGTCTGGCCAAAGCCCGGGGATATGACGAAGTGATCTATCTCAACGCTGCCAATGAAAAATTTGTGGAAGAAGTCGGTTCGGCAAATCTGTTTTCACTAAAGGGGAAGGTTCTCAAAACACCCCGGCTGGCGGGTTCAATCCTGCCCGGGATCACCAGGATGTCCGTACTCCGGCTGGCCAAAGATAAACTTGGCTTAAAGGTGGAGGAAACCGATTTGGAGTTGGAGGAAATGCTAACGGCCGATGAAGTTTTTTGCACCGGAACCGCCGTTGTGGTCTGTCCCATTGGCAGAATTGCTTTCGATGCCGAAGAACACGTTATCAACCAGAACAAAATGGGTGAAGTGACACGGGAGCTCAGGAACCTGTTAACGGGTATCCAGACGGAAAGAACACCTGATGAATTTGGCTGGATTACTTCTCTGTAATAAGATAAAATGATGACCAGAAAAGAAAAACGTCTTGCCCGCATTACCGCTCTCCAGGCTCAATATGCCTGCGAGATGTCAGGGAATGACCCCGGCTTGATTCTTGACCATCTGGCCGCTGAAGATCAAGAAAAACTGAATCCGCAAATTATGGAATACAGCGGCAGGCTGGTTCGGCTGGTTCTCAAGCATATTGCATTTGCCAATAAGGTTATCACTGAAAGAAGCAATAACTGGGATATCCAGCGGATCACGCTAATGGACCGCATGATCATGCGACAGGCACTTGCTGAAATGATCTTTATTGAAGAAGTCCCACCCAAAGTATCCATATCGGAGGCTGTTGAAATTGCGAAAATGTTCAGCACAGCCGGCAGCGGCGGATTCGTCAACGGAATTCTGGATTCAATTTATAACGATATGCTGAAAGGTAAATTGCAATTGCCCGGGGACTGAACCACCGGGGTCTCAGTGCATTTATAAAGCTTTCCTGATGGAACTGATCATCAATTACTTAAACAATAGGGTACAATGTCTGTTGTAACAAAAATTGTCACTAAAATTTTCGGTAAAAAATCGGAAAAGGATTTTAAACTCCTGGCCCCCATGGTTGAGGAGATCAATCATATCTTTGAGACCTTATCATCCAAATCTGATGATGAACTTCGGCAAATGCTCCAGGTACACAAGCAGGAAATTGAAATCCGCCGGCAGTCCGCTCGCAAAGAGGGTGAAAGCCGCAAGCTCAAGGGTTCCGAACTCGAGGATTTGATCTATAAGGCTGAACAAGATTTCCTCGATGAAATCATGTATGAGGTTTTTGCCATTGTAAAAGAAACCTCCAGGCGGCTGTGCGGGACCAGGTTTACGGTAATGGGGCATGAAATGGTCTGGAACATGGTTCATTTTGATGTCCAGCTAATGGGCGGAATTGTTCTGCATCAGGGGAAAATTGCAGAAATGAAAACCGGTGAGGGAAAAACCCTGGCAGCCACACTGGCTATCGTGCTGAATGCGCTCACAGGCCGGGGCATGCACATCATTACGGTAAATGATTATCTGGCAGAGCGCGACAGCCAGTGGATGGGTGCCCTCTATGACTGGCTGGGGTTCTCAGTGGGATGCATTCTGAACCAGATGAATTCCGATCAGAGACGTGAGATGTATCGCCGGGATATTACCTACGGAACCAATCAGGAATTCGGTTTCGATTATTTAAGAGATAATATGGCCATCACTCCTGAGGATCAGGTTCAGACAGGCTATGTCTATGCCATCGTAGATGAGGTGGATTCAGTACTGATTGATGAAGCCCGTACCCCGTTGATCATTTCCGGGCAGGTGGATGCCCCCGGTAATCAGCAGTATAAGGAGTTGAAACCCCTGGTTGAGGGTCTGGTCCGCAAGCAAACCGTTCTGGTCAACCGCATCGTAGCCGAAGGGGAAGCTCTGCTGGATACGGATGAGCGCCAGGCCGGGACAAAATTGTTGATCGCAAGTCGGGGAATACCTAAAAACAAACGCCTGATGAAACTGTATCAACGCCAGGGGGTCAAGCAGCTGGTCAGATCTGTGGAAAGTGAATACATCCGTGATAAAAAACTTCCGGAAATTGACGAACAACTCTATTTTGCAGTTGACGAACGCTCTAACACTATCGACCTGACAGAGCTCGGGCGCAATACATTATCTCCCCGGACTCCCGAAGATTTCATCATCCCTGATATCGGTGAAATGTACCACGAGATCGAAACAAACCCTGACCTTTCCGATGAAGAGAAAATGGAAAAAAAGGAAGATGCCCAATCCCTGCACGCTCTGCGCAGTGATAAAATCCATGCTATTAATCAGTTGCTGAAATCCTATACGCTGTTCGAAAAAGATGTGGATTACATCGTTCAGGGGGGGAAAGTTTTAATCGTGGATGAACATACCGGCAGGGTGCTGCATGGCCGACGATACAGCGACGGTCTGCACCAGGCTCTTGAAGCGAAAGAGGATGTGGTCATCGAAAAGGAAACCCAGACCATGGCCACTATCACCATCCAGAATTATTTCAGGATGTATGAGAAACTGGCCGGTATGACGGGAACGGCCATGACCGAAGCAGCTGAGTTCATGGACATTTATAAACTGGATGTGGTGGAAATCCCCACGAATGTCCCGGTCATTCGGGTGGATAACGAGGATGTAATCTACCGGACCAAACGCGAAAAATACAATTCGGCCATCAAAAAAATCATTGAGCTGTTCCAGAAGGGTCAGCCGGTGCTGGTGGGAACGACTTCCGTTGAGGAATCCGAGACATTGTCCAGAATGCTGAAGCGGTCAAAGATACCGCATAATGTCCTCAATGCAAAACAGCATCAGAAAGAGGCGGAGGTCATAGCCAGAGCGGGTCATCGCTCGGCTCTCACGATCGCCACCAATATGGCCGGCCGCGGAACGGATATTAAATTGGACGATGATGTCAAAGAATTGGGCGGATTGTTCATTCTCGGCACGAGCCGGGCAGAATCCCGGCGGATCGACCTGCAGCTGCGGGGCCGTTCGGGACGGCAGGGGGACCCCGGTGAATCCGTTTTCTTCCTGAGCCTTGAAGATGACCTCATGCGGTTATTCGGCTCTGACAGAATTGCAAAGATCATGGACCGCCTTGGAATTGATGAAGGCGAAGTCATCACACATGCCATGGTCACGAAATCCATTGGCCGGGCACAGAAAAAAGTGGAAGGGCATAACTTCAGCATCAGAAAGCACCTGCTGGAATACGATGATGTTATGAACAGCCAACGCGAAATTGTCTATGACCGCCGTAATTATGTACTCACCGGACAAGATATAGGCTCGGAAATAAATGAAATAATTTCTGAATATCTGGACTATCTCATTGGGACCTGGTGCCCCGGGGAGGAGAGTCCTCATTCCTGGAAATGGGATGAACTCACGGCGGAGATAATTTCCGTCTTTTCGTTGAAACTGGAACCGGAAAAAATGAATATCCGGGATACTGCAGGTTTTAAGGATACACTTTTACAGGCAGCGAATGCCATCCTCGATGCCAAAAAAGAACTAGTCGGAAGAGAAGTATTTGAAAATTTTGAAAAATTCTTCGTACTGCGTACCATTGATATAAAATGGCGGGAACATCTCTACGCCATGGATCAATTGAGGGAAGGAATCGGCCTGCGGGCCTACGGGCAGAAGGATCCACTGGTAGAATACAAGACTGAAGGATATGCCATGTTTACCGATATGATGGCAGATACAAACCGGGAAACTCTGCGAAGGATTTTCAGAACCCCCATCCGACAGCGTCAGCCGGTTCAGCTTAGACCGGTGAATCTCCCGAAAAACCTGCAAACCAAACATGAAGAGTCCACAGGTATGGGGTTTACCAACCCCGCTCCGGGCGTCACTGCCTCGCCTGTCAATCAGCCCCAGGTTCAGCGTCCGGGCAAAGTACAGCCCGTTCATGTGGATAAAAAGGTCGGACGGAATGACCCCTGCCCCTGCGGCAGCGGTAAAAAATACAAGAAATGTCATGGATTGAATGAATGACACAGATTGCTTTTACCCGCTAATCTGTCAACAGAAATAATTTATACCCAATTACGGAATAACAAATATGCATAAGAACTCAGGATTTGCAACGAGGGCAATTCATATCGGACAGTCCCCGGACCCTCTCACCGGTGCGGTCTCATTGCCGGTTTATCAGACTTCAACCTTCAGGCAAAGGGATTTTGCCGATTTTGAATTTGATTATTCGCGGGCGGACAATCCCACCCGTCATAATCTGGAGGAGACCATCGCTTCCCTCGAAGAAGGCAGCGGTGCTGTGGCATTTGGTTCAGGGCTGGCTGCTGAATCCGCTGTTTTCAGTCTGCTTTCGGCAGGGGATCATATACTGTTTTCAAAAAATGTTTACGGTGGGACTTTCAGAATTTTCGAAAGTGTCTTCACTCGGTTTGGTCTTCAGGCAAGCTGGGTTGATACCACGATTCCGACGGAAGTTGAAAAAGCATTGCTGCCCGGGACAAAAATGATCTTTGTGGAAACACCGACCAATCCCATGATGCAGTTGACGGATATTACAGCTATTGCAGAGCTGGCCAGTGACCACGGATTACTGCTGGTGGTGGATAATACTTTTATGTCACCTTATTATCAGCGTCCGCTGTCACTCGGTGCCCGGCTGGTAGTCCACAGCACTACCAAATATTTAAACGGACACAGCGATGTTGTAGGCGGTGTGGTCATTTCCAGCGACCCAAAATTAGTTGATCAGCTACGGTTTTTACAGATGTCAGTGGGGGCAGTCCCGGGGCCCTTCGACTGCTGGCTGACTCAACGCTCGCTGAAAACACTGGCCCTGCGGATGCAGTCTCACAACCGTAATGCAATGGCCCTGGCTGAAAATCTGGCTGCTTCGAATAAGATCGATGCTGTTTTTTACCCCGGATTATCATCCCACCCACAGCATGACCTGGCCAGGCAGCAGCAACGTGACCCCTTTGGGAATCCGGGTTTTGGCGGTATGATATCCATTACCCTGAAGGATATGGCCGCAGCCCGCAGCTTCACGCAGGCGCTCGAGGTATTTACGCTTGCCGAAAGTTTAGGCGGTGTGGAAAGCCTTATCTGTCACCCCGCCACTATGACCCATGCCTCCATACCGGCAGAAGAAAGAGCCGCTCTGGGGATAAGCGACGGCCTGTTGAGACTTTCGGTGGGCATTGAAGATATTGACGACCTGCTGCAGGATGTCGATAGGGGGCTGGCAGCAGTTTAACCAGGCCGCTCCGGCCCTTTGATTATTGTTTTGTCGAAGGGATCACGAAACATACCTGTTTACTAGATGAAATGCAAAAACTGACCTATACCGTTTGTCTGATCCTGATCGCTCATGTGATGTGGAGTGCCGAATTGGAGCGGATATCAGACCTGGCCAGAGTGCCGGCCGGAGGTCAGTCGGTGACCTTAATTTCAGAGTTGTATCTGTCGGCCGGTGTGGTCCCTCCCTCAGCAGAGAGTCTCATGACCTACGGAGATATCCGGGAACTTAAAAAACTCTGGCAGCAGCAGGTTGTGGAACCAACCCCACGGCAGGCTGCTGTTCTGGCACAACTCGAGGCTTTACTCGCCCCGTCAACCGTTTACTACTCACCGGCAAAACCCCGTTTCTTTATGAGAGCCGGACTTGATTTTCTCTACAAACCCGCTTTTGACAGCCCGGATTCGGAAAAGCTCTATTTCCGGAATTTCAAGGATCGTGATTTTATCACCCAATATGCCCGCAGAGGATCATTTGCCAGTTTCGGAATGATCAATTACTTCGGTCGGAATTTATTTATTACTGCTGAATTTGCTGCCCGGGATGACTGGGAAAAGCTGCTGGCGCAGGACTATCATTACCCCAGGAATTTTCGTGAATTCAATTATGATATCAACCGTCAGGTTCAGCTCATTTTTCGATATCGCACCATGAAAGTTCTGCTTGGCAGAGACGCGGTTCAATTGGGCACGGGGCAGCATGGCAGGTTGTTGCTTTCGGACAATCTCCCGCCTTTGGATCAATTCAGATTCTATTATCGCTTCATGGATATATTGACTTTTAATAGTATTGTCGCACCCGTAAAATTCTACAGCGAGCCGGGCGTCCCCGAAAAATTTCTGATCGCTCACAGACTTGAATGGCATCCCTCACCAAAAGTCAGAATCGGCTTGAGTGAAAGTCTGGTTACCAATCAGAGAATCCGTGCAGCCTATCTAAACCCTTTCATGATATTTCACAATGTGAGTGATTATGCCCTGAAACGCAATATGTTGGGGGCCCTTGATATTCAGTTGCTGTGGCCTTCGTTTCTGTTGAGCCATGTGACTATTCTCATCGATGAACTGGATGTGGGTCTGCTTGAAAATTTAGAAAAAGGAAAGCATCGCCAGGCTCTGGGGGTGCAGGCGGGATTGAAATATTTTGAACCATTGGGGGTTCGTGAAAGCTGCCTGCAGGCAGAATATGTGCACCTTGACAAGTGGGTCTATAATTATCCTTATGCTGAGGGCACGCTGACTTATGTGTACGAAGAAGAGCGCTTTTATCAGGGTCAGTTCATTTTTAACCGCTTCATCGGACATTATCTGGGGGCAAATGCCGATGCGTTCTTTCTTGATTTTTCTGTTGGAGGGCTGACCTTTTCTTTGCAGGATATCCACCAGGGCATCGTTCCCATCAATATTCCCGCATTTACCGCTTCACCGGATGGCATCACGGAGAAAAAACATATCCTCGGGCTGAGCTATGACGGTATTTTACAGCGCAGGGAATTCAGCTTGAGTATCGGTCTATTTTTTACTACTGCTAATAATTTCCACAATGAACCCGGGCGAAATGAAAATTATGCGGAGGTCTGGATGAATCTGCAGCATGAACTCCTGTCCTGGTAGGTACTACTGAAGGTAAGAAAATTTATTCCTTCCTGCAGTCCGGTCAATGCAGGGGCACCAGGTTGCCCAGAATATAACCGATAACAATCCCGACCAGCAGAACCACAACCACCAATCTATGGGTCACTACATCTTTGCCATAGCCTTTTTTGATAGCATAGGCGGAGGTGAAATATCCGGCTGCGTTTAACAGCCAGAAAAACGGAATGGATAGGACTTTGATGACGAGGGGGCCGATGACCGGGACCATTGCAATCAAAGCTACCAGTCCCACAAAAGCATTTGTGATATATCCGAGCACCAGCGTAATAATGGCGATGGCCTTGGTATCCATCTCCAGATTCAGCATGATCAGGACGGCAAATCCGAGGAATGCCAGGGTCCCGATGGTTTTCGGATTATTTTTTATGAATTTGATGAATCTGTTCATTTCGTCTTTAGTTCAGCAGATAATGTCATGAGACCAAATTGAAATTTGCAATAAATGAGACGATGCTCTTTTCGATCGATCCGAATTAATCTTTTGGCCCTTGGTTTGAAAACAGCCCAGGAAAACAGATCCGTATCTTTTAAAACGGCCTTAAATGACTGTTGAGAATTTAGCGCTATCTCCAAGTTATAATCGATAGCAGATTCATTTTCATTGCTGACGGCAGCGGTAACCGTATAGAATAAGCCTTCACGTTCCAGCAGAGAAGAGTAAAAAACGGCCGGCTGTTTGTCCGCCAGGTAAAACCATAAACTGAAAATAGTAAAAACATTGTCCGGTAGACAGACATCCGTATTATTGTAGCAGAGCTTCCCTTGCACAATTTTCGTCTCGAGGGAGTTCACAATGCCGGGCTGTCTGGTATATTTTTTGAAATATCGCAGACCGTAGGTCGCGGAATCAATAATGAGGCTGTAATGATTGTTGACGGGGTAGAGTTTCGAACTCATCCCCGCTGTCACAGCACTGATATCGAGGGCCAGGGCCGGCCGGCCCATGAACAGAGTATCCCGTTTTGACAGGGTCACATCCGCTACTTTTACACCCCAAAGCGACACCCCGAACCCGGTTGTTTCACTCCAAAGGCCGGCACAGAGAAGCAGACAAAGGATGAATCTATATTTCATCTTTTCCCCAGCGGGGTTTCATGAAAGGACCGGCAGTTCCAAAGAGTATGACATAGAACGGGTGAAGCAGTGTCAGGGGCAGAAATGTCAGCAACGACCAGCGCCGTCCGATTTTCCGATAAAATGTGTGGATTAACAATCCGTCGGTTAAAGACTTGAAAATCAGGGGAAACAGCCATGCAGTTTTTGTTGTTTCGGTGAAGACGATCAGTGAAATTATTACAGCCAGGTTGGTGAGAAAAATCAAAGGCAGGAGCAGTTTCATTCCCCAACCGGTTGAAAGTGCGTAATAATCAATACCCTTTGAGGCGAATCTCA
>JAJRUW010000028.1 GCA_024277615.1 Fidelibacterota bacterium
CATGTTACGGCCTATTATGAACACACAAATTTCGACCCCGGTCATGCCCAGTTCTCGGGTACTGCGCTTGGCAGTGTCAGCCAGGTGAATTACTATAAATACAACTTTACCGGTGGAATTCTGGAAAACGGAGACAGCACTTATGTGCTTGAAGCTGTAATTCCAAGAGTGCTATTCGGAGTGGACAACCCCTCTAACGGCGATCAAATCGGTATCAGATGGATGCCCGCCTGTAGAAATGATGGCGAGACCACAACAGCAGTTACTTATCTCGTGGCCGATATTGATGATCCCGACCTTGGAGACGCTCCGGAACCAACCTATCCAACTCTTACCTCGAGTAATGGTGCTCAGCATCTTCTTGACGGAGTTACATTTCTGGGTAATGGTGTGGACACGGATGTTAACGGCCAGGGCAATACAACTGCAGACGGGGATGATACTCTGGACGGCAATGATGATGAGGACGGTATTACTTTTACAACGGCAATGTCCATTGGCCAACAAGCCTGCTTCGATGTTGTGGCATCCGTGAGCGGGTACCTGAACACCTGGGTTGACTTTAATCATCTGAATGCCTGGGACGATCCCGGTGAACATATTATTGCAGATCAACCGCTCTCTGCCGGTACGACCAATATTTGTTTCAATGTGCCTGCTGATGCCCAGTCCGGTAATACATATCTTAGATTCAGATTCAGTAGTGACAACCCCGCCGGTACAATGGCCTATACGGGCAAATGGACAAACGGTGAAGTCGAAGATTATATGGAGAGCATTAGTTATCCACTGGGAATTGATGAACACTCTGAACTTCCCGCGGTTTTTCAGCTGTCACTTACGTATCCAAACCCCTTTAACCCCGTGACCCACCTGGACTATCAACTGCCCTCGATGAGTGCCGTAAATATAACAATTTACAATATCAAAGGCAGGCAGGTAGAGACCCTGGCCGATGAGATCCAGCCGGCAGGTTACCATGCTGTTGAGTGGAATGCTACGGCATTTCCAAGTGGACTCTATATGGCTGTTCTGCATGCCGGCGGTTTTTCCGTAAAACAAAAATTGATTTTATTAAAATAGAAAAAACTCCTCCCCGGAGAAGAAGCTCCGATCGGAAGACGGAGCTTCTTCTTCATAACTCGAATCTGTTCAAAACAAAAGCGCCCCCTCATTCAGCCATCATGTACCATGTATTATAAATAGCTCGTTAATATTAACTAAAGTTGATAAATTTGATTATGAAAAGTTCGCTTAATAAAGCTTCAATCAGCTGTGAGTACCCAAAAGTTCATCGGGTCACCGTCGAATAATGAGCCTAATAATGCAAAGAGAAGTTAGATACTTGAATCTCAAATATACATTTTTAATAATTGCCGGTTATCTGTTGTTATCAGGATGCGCACCTAATAAATTGCAGTTTCTGCACGGTGTTACCGAGAATCGACAGACCTTGAAAATACAAGCCAGACCCGATCCCATGCAGATATACCTTGACGGTGAATTTCTGGGTATCACACCACTTACGACTGATTTGTGGTTCCGGGATAAGAAGAAACTCGTCCTGAGCGCTAAAGGGATGGGTAGTGATACGACTTTCCACAGCGTGGATTTACGCTTTGAGGCAACGCCTAAAATAATAACTTTTTATTCCGGTTCGGTTTCGGATGCAATACCCACTCCTGCTATTGAATTACTGAAGATCCCGGAGATTTCCAGCGCTGAAGAGATGCCGGATTCCCTGCCCGTACAAAACCTGCCTGACTGCAGCATGCCGGTAATCCATTTTGATTTTAACGATTCAGTACTTTCCCTGACCGGAAAAGAACAATTGTTATCAGTCAGTGCGCTGCTTAAAGATGATCCGATTTATCATCTGGAAATCCATGGTTATGCGGATGAGCGGGGTTCTGAATCCTATAATCGAAAGCTGTCACTAAAACGAGCTAAATCAGTTTACCGGCAATTGGTAAACCAGGGAATCGACGAACGCAGATTGGCCGTATTCGGCCACGGTGAGATTACAACTCTGCAATATGATGGTTCCGAACTTGAGTATGGTGATAGCCGTGTAGTACATTTCCGCCTGTTCACCTCTGATCAGGATGAACCACACTGATATCAGACATGAATATCTCCTGCACAGGGATTATTTTGGAAACAGCCCTGAGAAAATTCTCCTCGAACATTATCTGGACATTGATTCGACCCACCCGGTTCTTGATATCGGGGCCTGGCCGACATGCCGTTTTTCTGGCCCGGAAGGGCTGTGTTGTGCACGCTCTCGATCCCGTGAAAAAAGTCTGTCACGCACTCTCGCAATTCGCAAAACGACAGAAGCTTGATAGTCTGCATTCACCAGCAGGATTTTGAAGCTTATTCTGCTCCCGGCCGTTTTTTTTTCTGCCATATTAAATTTTGGACTGATTCCCGTTTTATCCCGAGATCAAATTAATAAATTAGTAATACGGAACCGCGAATGGGTTGCCTCCGGGGGATTGATCTTCGTGACTGCATTTACCGTTAAAGATCCGGGTTTTACACGGTATTCGGAACACTGGAAGTCCGGCTAAAAACTCTTTTACGTCTCAAAAAGGGCAGTTGCGCACTTATCTTGAACTTCAGGAGCTGATAAATTTATTTTCCGATGTTACCCCACTCAATGGCGGTTTTGGTGTAGGTGAACGGCGGGACGAAACACCGGCCTATTTCAGGAAAGCCTGGTGTGATATTGTATTGCTAAAGCTGATGAATTCATTTTTCTCAGGCCCTATAAACTGGGATGCAGTAAAATAAATTTATTATCCGTACTATTTTACCCGGTCACATTTTCTGTTTTTGTTCTGCCGGGAAACAAATTGAAAAGGCAATACAGGCTAATACTTACCAGTAAACCGGGATAGAGCGGCTCAACTCCAAAAGGATAGATCAACTCACCATTCTTCTGCGAATAATATCCAATCCCGTACCAAATCAGTGAAACCAGTAGAGACAAAAACATGACCGGTAAGGGGTGATGCAGGGGCTTTTTATACATAGCAGCGACCATAGGAACCAACAGGACCGGAATTGAAAAAGTCCCCATGGTGTACCAGATATCGATGGCATGAGGGAAGTACCTTGCCAAAAGAATTGAGAAGATGGCGGTTATGAGAATTGCGATTTGGGTGAGTTTCATTGTCTGCACCTTCAGCCCGGGACCAGCGAGAATTTCCGGAAGATCTTTACCCAGAGTATAGGCCGAGATGAAGGTGTAGCTGTCAATTGTGGACATGACAATGGCAAAGAGTGAAACGAGAAAAAATCCCCTGGTGATGGGGGGGAGCAATATATCGGCAAGTTCCAGGTATGGGCTTCCGGCTATATCAGCCGGTAGAATAGCTGAGGCGTATATTCCCGTGAAGACCGTCATGAAATCGAAGAGCAGCCAGAACATGATGGAGATCTTAAGTCCTTTCTGTACATCCATTACATTATTTCCAGCATAACAGCGTTGGTAAAAACCCGGATCGATGAATGTGATCATAGCAATAAAGCCCCAGATTAGTATAAAACTCCAGCTGAGTTTCCCGGGGACCGAAAAAGCGTAATCGGGTGCGTGGGTCTCCAGAAACTGCACACCGCCGTATTGATTTACGGCCATGATCAGGATGAAGGCAAATCCGCTGAACATGAGTACGAACTGCAGCTTATCTGTACGCACAACTGATGAAAACCCTCCGCCTATGGCATAAACAATTGAGAATAACGCACCGATTTCGAGAGCGGTTATCTCCGGTATATCCCAAAGATGCCTGAAGAGACTGCCGAGTATTTTCAGATAGGGGGCCGGTGAGACCATCAGGAATACGAATACAAATCCAAATAAAGCGACGGCCTTGCCATACTGATGGTTCAGAAACTCAGGAATTGTCCGGATTTTCAAATCATAGATCTTGGGGGCAATGAACTTTAGGAAGAGCAGAGCAGCAATGTAATAAAACACACCGAAAATGATCCAGGTGACGATGCCATTGTGAAAGGAGACTCTGCCGATTTCAAGGATGCCGCCGTACCAGGTAGTGACGAGCGTGGCCACGAAGGCCGGTATGGTCAGACGCCGTCCTGCGAACAGATAGGAATTTATATCTGTATCCGAGCGTTTATAGAGTCCGATCAACAGCGTCGCCAGCAGATAGATCAATACCAGATCTTCCTGGGGAGTGATGCCGTCCATCAGATCAAATACAGGCTGATAAGCCGGGGCTAATGCATCGAGAATTGATTGCCACATGGTATTCGAAGAAAGGACTAACGCCGGCGGTTTATCTGCTTCTGCACGGCAGGAATGTGTAAAACGTTAAAAATCATATTTGATTTCGAGATACATATTGCGCGCCGCCCCCGGCCAGTAATAACCTCCATAATAACTGTATCCATAAGTTGAGTATAATTTATCAAAAATATTATTGATCGTAAAATTGAGCTGAATCCTGTTAAACTTAAACCAGACCCTGGAATTCAGAATTACATAAGGTTCTATGGATAATTCCCTTGAATTCCGGTCATCAATATACTGACGCCCAACATATTTTACCAACAGGGAGAGTCCTGCAAAAGGTTTCGCTGTGAAATCCATCGAAAAATTGTAAAGCTGTTGCGGAGTATTCATCAACTGGCGGTTTTTCAGTTCACCGGATGCGTAATAATTTGAGGAGAAGGTACCGTTAAAATTGAAGGAAAGCCCATCGGAATATTTCAGAGCCGTTTCAAACTCTAATCCCGTGTGGATGGTTCTGTCGGCGGATTCGACCTCGAACTGAGTATCTTCAAAATTATAAATATCCGTTAATACCTCATTTTGATAGTGGATGAGATAGTAATTAACCTTCAGAGATCTTTTACCGCCATGATGATCAAAACCCACTTCGAAATCGGATATTTTTTCCGGCCGAGCAGCCCTGGGTGTATCCCAGACATCATCAGCATTCAAGATCTGGTCATCGGCAGGCTCCTTCCGGGCAATTCCATAATTGGTAAAGAGGGAGAATTCCTCTGTCACGGAATAATAAGCACCAACCCGGGGATTGAAAAAATCCCAGTTGGCAGAGATTTGATAACCCGGGAAATGGCCGATGATCTTCTGGTCAAGATTCCAGTGATGGCGTTGATATTGTAAATCCAATGTCAGATGAACAGCTCCGGGAGAATACACAAAGTGGTTGAATATCGTGGTTGAAAATTTCGTACCGGTATAGTTGTAATATTCGTAAACGTCAGGAATTATAGCTCCAAGTATCGGATCGGAAACCTGCAGAACTTCGCCGAAATGATCACCTGAATACTGGCGTAATTCTAACCCCAGATCGTTGCGAAAGTGACCGTTTTGAAAAGTAAAGGTCGGCACTAAGCCGTAGTAAAGATTCTGGATCCATTTTCTGCGCATCAGGTCCGTCTGGAGATTCCACTCCAGTGAGTCAGGGTATTCATTATTGATATCGAGATTGTAACTGTAATAATCCCGTCCATATTTTTGTACTTTGTAATATCCTGACCCTTTCACCAGATAAAGTGTGTTTTTAAAAGAAGTTTTTTCATTGAGCCGAACCAGACTGTTCAGGGAGTAGATCTGCTGCAGGAAATCATCGGTAAAAGGTTCCGTCCAGTCCATTTTGCCTCTTCTTGCGCTGCGGTCAGACAGGAGGTCTCCGGAAATACCGTCCCACTGCAGACGGCTTACCTCTTTGCCAATGTTCATGCGGAGCTGATGGGTTATTTTTCCGGTGTTGAATTCCAGTCCCGCAAAGAATGAACTCTGATCGGATTTGGAATCCTCCCGGTATCCATTGGAAGAAATGACTGATCCGCGAAGAGTCAGGCTCCGGTTATTCCCAAGGCGATTTCCCGACTGGTATTCCAGCCGATATTTCTGCGTGTTATAAGACCCGGCCAATGCTGCGAGAGACCAGTTTTCAGTTTCTGACCGGATTGAGGTTTCAACATTTACGGAACCACCGAAAGCTGTGGAGCCGTAGAGACTGTTGCCAACGCCTCTCTGGATTTCCACATCTTTGGCATTGCTGAGAATATCTCCGTGATCAACCCAGTAAACCTGGTGGCTTTCGTTGTCATTCAGGGGCACATTATCCAGCATGACGGCGATTCTGCTCTGATCAAACCCGCGAATCGAGACATAGGAATAGCCCGTGCCGTTACCCGATTCACTGTAGGCATAAACCCCGGGTTCGCCGGACAGGAGCATTGGGACATCTTCAACCGTATAGCGGGAACGGATCTCATCTGCTGTGAGCGTTGAGTAGGAAACAGGCGTCACTCCCGGTACGACCCGGGTTGTGGATATGGACAGCTCAGGTAAAATGATCTCCGCTGACTGCATGCGGACGATGGGGGGGACTGACTGTGCCGGAATAATTAAAGCGTCGTAGCCGATATGGGTAAAGTGAAGTATTGTTTTTGGGGACTCCACTTGAATTTGGAACATACCCTGGTTATCCGTGCTGGTTCCCAGGGTGTCACTCACAGTGATATTTACCTTCGCCAGGGCTGAACCGCTTGTGTCGTCGATGACTCTGCCCGAAATGAGCTGCTGACCAAAGAAATGGAATGAGAACAGAATTAAGATTAAAGAATAAATTTTCATGTATTTCCTCCGCTAGTATTACCTAGATCAGGTTCAAGGGTTTTTTCTCAGCTATCCATCTTTAGATTCAATATCTATGAACAGCACCCCTAACAATCGTTTTAAATTACGAAGTTAACGGCATATCCGGGAGGGGTTATGTATACTGAAACAGAATTTTTTATTCACACTTCAGGGTTCCCTTCGTACAGGAAAACCGGTCAGTAGTCTTTCATCAGTTCGTGAGACCAGGCAGGTTGGCGGATTGCTTCAGCAGGCAGGAATTCACTGAATACGGGTTTAATATCCAGAACCGGTGTCCCATTGATGGCATCAAGGCCGGAGACAATTAATTTCCGATTCTCCACCCGGATCAGCCGTACGATGGTAGCACCCAGGTGATTTGGTCTATTCTTCTTCCGCTGGGCAAAGATACCAACTTCAGGCCAGAGCGGATTTCCTCTCGGGTGTGCACTGCCGGTGATCGTTTTTTCAGTTCTGTGGAAAAAGAAGATGATCTCCAAATGAGAAAATTCTTCAATGCCACGGAGGGACTCTGCAGGTAAATCGTCCCTTAATAGGATCTCTGATGTGATTGTATCCCAGTTGCCATCCACGATTTCCGGGCGTTCATTTTTCACATGGGCAACCGCTTTAAGTTCTATTAATTCTGACATTTTGATATTTTCTTTTCTTCTGTTGATGAAAAAGGCAGGGCTCATATCAAACGGACATCCTTGATGATTTCCAGCAAAGCAGGACCCTGATGGTTAAGAACCTGTCGGAGATTTTCCGTTAACTCGTTTCGATTTGTTACCCGAATTCCCAGGGCTCCGCAACCGCTTGCGTATTCAGCGAATTCCGGATTGACCAGTTTTGTAGCCCAGACTTCAAATTGCCCGGCACGCTGCTCTTTGGAGATTTCCCCCAGTTCATTGTTATTCAGTAGGATAATTTTTATGGGCATCTCATATTTTACGGCAGTGGTCAGCTCTGACATATACTGGCAGAACCCTCCATCACCGGCTACGGCGATAACAGGCCGCTGGTCGCCAACGGCAGCCCAGGCTCCCATGGATGCGGGTAAAGCAAACCCGATGGATCCCAGATATCCGGACATGAGAAAAGTGTGTTTCTGACTCTCAAAATATCGTCCGATGGAATATGCATTATTCCCTACATCCACGCAGATGATGGAATCGTCCTTCGCTTCCTTGCTCAAGGCATCTAAGACGGCGATGGAGCTGATTCCCATGCCTCTTTCTTCCAGCAGGCGTTTTTGTTTTTCTTTCTGCCAGATGGCTTTTCGCCGGGCAATTTCAGCTCTGTGATCAAAGCGGTCACTCGCCGCTGCAAGTTTTTCACTCAATTTGGAGACGGTTATCGCAATATCTCCCCAGACGGGTACATCGACTTTATGGAATTTTGCCAAAGCGAGAGGATCAAAATCGATCTGCATTGTGGGTATTTTAGGAGTGATCCCCGTATGATTTGAAAATGATGCTCCGATCACCAGTAACAGGTCGGC
>JAJRUW010000029.1 GCA_024277615.1 Fidelibacterota bacterium
TGGGTGGGATGAATCTCCTCCCGGAGGATTTTGCCGAAATGCTTTACAACTGCCTTGAATACATACCGAAAGTGTTAGTAGGGCTTGAGGGGGGCTACGACATACAAACTCTGGGAGAAGCAACCGTTGCAGTTACGGAGACCCTCTTGGGACACAACCCACGATGACATACAAAACGCTTCAAAAAATCATCTCAGGGGGTCAAACGGGCGTTGACCGGGCCGCCCTCGACTTTGCCCTGAATGCAGGCATACCCCATGGAGGATTTTGCCCCATGGGTCGTCTGGCGGAGGATGGCCCGCTTGACTCTAAATACCAGCTGACGGAGTTGCAGACCGACGATTACTCGGTCCGCACAGAAGCAAATGTGCTGAGTGCTGACGGCACTCTGGTATTGTACCGGCTTCGACCTGATCGAGGCACCGGCCTGACTCTCCAACTCTGTCGGGAAAAGCGGGTCCCTGTATTCGAAATTGATTTGATGGGAAGAACGGAAGCCGTCATGAGAGACAGATTTAGGCAATGGTTGGATCAGAACGCGATCAATACTCTGAACATTGCGGGAAACCGTGAGAGCCGGGGACCGGTTTATACAAAAGCCATGCAGGTTCTTGAGCTGTTACTGGCAGAGTGTTGAGCTCAAGCGTTCTTTCATCAACTGTTGTTTTCAAGTGCATCCAGAATGGGGAAAGCATGATGTTCTTTATAATTTGAAAGAATGATCATGGTTTCGACATGTTGCAGTCGCGGTAGTTTTGTGAGTTTGTGCAGCAGGAAATTTTCATAAGCCTTCATGTTTCTGGTGGCCACCCTCAGCAGAAAATCTGCGCGGCCGGTAGTATGATAACAGCCTACAATCTCCGGGATATCCCGCACAGCGGATGTGAACTTCACAATGGCATCATGGTCGTGTTTGGAGAGCGTGATCTCTGTAAATGTCTGGATGAGATTACCAATTTTGTCCGGGGCGAGTTTGGCATAATACCCGGTAATAACGCCCGTGCGTTCAAGCTTTTTAATCCGTTCCAGGGTAGGTGCCGGAGAAAGCCCCACCTTTTTTGCTAATGCGGCGTTGGTAATCCGGCCATCGGTCTGAATAATTTCAAGAATGTGTCGGTCTATTTTGTCGAGTTTCATCTTTTGCGCTCCCGATCATTACTGAAGATTAGTGTTCCAGGTTGAAACAGACCATTTTCGGTTCTGTCATTTCCTGCAGTGAGAATTTAATGCCTTCACGGCCGAGCCCGCTGTTCTTGACGCCTCCAAACGGCATGAGATCCACGCGGTAATCGGTGGAGTCATTCACAACGATACCACCCACATCCATTTTCCGGATGGCCCTGAAGGCCAGATTCAAATCATTTGTAAAAATGGCACCCTGCAGACCGTAATCAACGGCATTGGCAGCCTCAATCGCCGCATCCAGAGAATCCACCTGATAAAGTGTGACTACAGGCCCGAAAACCTCATAGCAGGCAAGTGTCGCTGCGGCAGGCAGATTTTCCAGGACTGTGGGCTGAACGAGAGTACCCACGCGAGTTCCGCCGGTAAGCAGTGTGGCCCCTTTTTGAACGGCATCTTCTACCCAATCGATAACACGGACGGCCTCCTGCTCGGAAATCATGGGACCCATGTCAGTAGTCTCGTCCAGCTGGGGTCCGGTTTTGTATTTTTGGGTGCGTGCAATAAATGCATCCCGGAATTTTGTATAGACACTGCGTTGAATGTAGATTCTCTGAACCCCGATGCAGTTTTGCCCCACAGCCCAGAAGGCACCTGAAACACAGGCGGATACGGCGTTTTCAAGGTCGCAGTCCCCGAGTACGATCACCGGCGAATTAGATCCCAGTTCCATGCCGATTTTTTTCAACCCTGCAATTTTGGTTATCTGCTTTCCGGCTTCCACCCCTCCGGTAAAGGAAATCATACGGACGCGTTCGTCACGCACCAGAGCTTCACCGATTTCCCCGCCGTATCCCGTTACGACGGATAAGATCTTGCCGGGGAGTCCGGCCTCATAGAAGCATTCTGCCAGTTTTAAGGCAGACAAAGGTGTGACGGTGGCCGGCTTCAGCACAACAGAATTTCCGCCCGCGATGGCCGGACCCAATTTGTGAGCAACCAGGTTTAGGGGGTCATTAAAAGGTGTGATGGCTGCAATGATGCCGATGGGAAAGCGGTAATAATAGCCCACCCGGTTTTCAGAGCCCGGGGCACTGTCAAAGGGGATTGTTTCGCCGAGAATCCGCCGGGCCTCTTCACCGGAGATCGTGATAGTGTTGATAGCCCGGGCCACTTCTTTCCGGGCTTCCCGGATGGTTTTAGACCCCTCAGAGGCAATCGTAACTGCCAGTTCTTCAAAGCGGGCCTGCATCAGTTCGGCAGTTTTTAACAGAATGGTTATACGCCTGTGAGCAGGTAAATTGCGGTTGATTTCATATCCGTCCACGGCGACGCTAATGGCGGCCTGAATATCTTCAACGCTGCCCCGGGGGACAGATGCGACAATAGAACCGTCGTAAGGGTTATGAACGGCGATAGTTTCGGATTTATCAATCCAGTTTCCGCCAATGACCATTTTCATGTGTTACCTCAATTTTTGTTTGACATTAAAGCCTGTTCTCCGGCAGAATGGTTTCCGCCCGGTGAATGGCCAGGAGATCCGACAGGATGGAAAATCCGGTCTCAGTTTTCCCCGCACCGGCGCCGACAATCGTCACATCTCCCAAAAGATCCGTTTTGAAAGTCAGGGCGTTTGTTGCACCCATAATGCCGGCAAGGGGATGAGTCAGTGGAACCCTCTCGGGACGCACATAAGCGGACAGCCCCTCACTTGATTTTGTGACGGAGCCTATCAGCTTCCAGCGGGTATTTTCAGCTTTAGCTTCCATGATGTCTTCCGGTGTCAGAGCCGTGATTCCCGTGCAGTCAACGGCAGTGATGGAAAGTTTTTCTCCCATCACCACATTGGCAAGAATCGTCACTTTGGCGCGGGCGTCATAGCCCTCAACATCTCCTGCAGGATCCGCTTCGGCGTAACCCAGGGCCTGGGCTTTTGCTAATGCAGCAGTGTAATCCGACCCCTGTTCCATTTCAGAGAGCATGAAGTTTGTAGTACCGTTTAAAATCCCCTTGACTGCCGAAATTGAGCAGCCGGCAAGAGGGCCGTCTGTAAGATTTAATACAGGGGTTCCGCTCATGACGGTACCCTCAATACGAAAATCGACATTATGTTTATCGGCCAGGCTTTTCATCTCAGCATACGCCAGTGCAGCGGGCCCTTTATTACTGGTGACGATATGTTTCCCGGTTGCAAAAGCTTCCCTGCAATGGGCGATCGCCGGTTCTCCGGTGTTCAGATCTGTAAAAGCCAGTTCACAGACAACATCCGCATTTGAATTGCGGATCATTTCCAGGGAATCCCAGGGACAGCCGTCCGTAGTAAATTTTTGATCCGATCTGACCTCATTGAATACCTGTTCCATGTCAAGCCCCGCCGAGTTATAAGCCGTTCCGAAGCGCGGGTCGCTCACTGCTACAATTAAATATTGATAGTTATATTTTTCCAGAAGTTCTTTCTCTTTTGCAGCAAGGATCTCACAAAGTCCCTGCCCGACGGTGCCAAAACCAACAAGTGCAATTTTTTGTATCATGGTTTTCTCCTGTTTCAGATGATTTTCAGGGCTTGTTCGAGGTCATTAATAATATCCGCCGGGTCTTCCAAACCGATTGACAGGCGAACAGTATTCGGTTTTACAGCGGCTAATTTTCGCCCTTCTTCGCCCTGTTGCTGATGGGTTGAAATGGCGTTTAATGTCGCAATGGATTTCACCCGTCCCAGGTCGGTAGCACGCCATACCATCCGGAGTGCATCAAAAAAATTGCGGGTGTTATCAGACCGCCCCGGGCTCTTTTCTCCAATTTCAAAAGCCATAAGATAACCAAAATGATTTTCATTAGTATCAGCCAGTTGCATATACTTTTTGGCAAGATCATGAGCATGGTATGACTTTAGTCCCGGATAATGAACTCTGTCAACTTCGGGTTGTGCTTCCAGCCAGCGGGCTACCTTTAGAGCGGATCTGCTCATGGCCTTTATCCTTAACCGTAATGTCCGCATGTCATTTAAAATCAAAATGGCGCCCATGGGGTGCAGAGCCGGACCGTTATCCCGAAACGGCCACAATTTCACCCAGGTAGCAAAGTCCGCTTTCATCTCGTCAGTGCCGACTCTGCTGGGAATATCCTTGCGGGAGACAATCAGCCCCGCAATGGTGGTGCCCGAAGTCGCAATCAGTTTTGTGGCAGACTGAATGACGATATCCGCACCGAAGGCGAGGGGACGCGTAAGCGCCGGCGAAGCACAGGTGGCATCAACGATGAGGGGCACTCCCGCAGAGTGTGCCAGTTCGGCAACACCTGCAATATCGAAAATATCGACGGATGGGTTCGAAGGAAATTCACCATATAAAAAACGGGTACCGGCATCGATTTTTTCAGCCCAGCTTTCAAGGTCAGAAGGTGCCGTTACCCAGCGGACTTCGACACCCTGTTCCAGAAAGCGCCTTTCCCGAAATTGCTGGAAAGCACCACCGTAAATCTTGGCAGAAGCTACAAAATTAGGAGGAGGGAGCGACTCGTCTTTAACCAGAAAGGGATCGGTGGCCGTGCGAATAGCACTCATTCCGCTGGAGGTCGCCAGACCGGAAGTCTCCAAAGCAGTACCATAGCCCTCAAGCAACGCAATGGTCTCCTCAAGAAAATATATGGAAGGATTTGCAATCCGCGTATAACACCATGTGGGCATTTGATATGAAAGCCCGGCTTCCATTTCAGCACTGTTTTCATAAGCCTGTGCCGTACTCAGATAAACGGGTTCCATTACCGATCCGCTGTGTAACTTTTGAGCGGTGGAAGCATCGTATAACCCGTGTACGGCAATGGTATCAAATTTCCAGTCCCGTGTACGCCTGATCCGCCTCAGACGATCGGCGTTCATTTTTTGTCCTTCAAGGATCCAGTATTGTAAATCTTTTGTCATAGTGCTCCAAAATATTATAAAAGTAAATAAAACGGATGGCGAAATTTAATATGGGATAACAGCAATTTACAGAATAAATTCACCATTAATATTTAGAATGACAGAATAATATATAATTCACATCTTTGTTAACATATAAAAAGGGGCTCCCTTGTGGAAGCCCCTTGACCGGTTCTCTGACTGGAGTAAGGAAGGATTATTTCACGAGGAATAATTTCTGAACAGTGGTTTGATTTCCCAGCGTAATGCGTGAGAAGAAAACGCCGCTTGAATATTTTTCTGCATTCCACACAACCTGATAATTTCCGGCCGGTGTATATTCATTCACCAGTCTTTCAACCAGCTGACCCTGTATATTGAAAATATCAACGGTTACCTGTCCCGGTGCGGATAATTCATAACCGATAGTGGTCTGGGGGTTGAAAGGATTGGGCCAGGCCGTAACCTTAGAGGGATTGCTCGTATTACCCGTAATTTTTACGGTGATGCCGTTACCGCCGGCACCTGCTGCCACAGCATTCTCTACCTTGAGATCTCCGGAATACCCGAACAGTTTACCATTGGCAAGCGGAGTTCCGTCAAGGCTGACTATCAGGATGACTTCATTACCCGAATAGAGTTCACAGCCGCCTGGTAAGTCAGTTTCGGTTATCTCGAAATTACCGGAGACCGTAAGTTCCAAACCTAAGGCCAGGCCCTCGGTTTCAAGGGATACACTATCCGGGGATACGGCTATTTCCGCCGCTTCAAGCGCAGCTCTTGAAAGGTCGGAATCAAGAATGCAGGCAATGATCATAACGATATCCGAAACGTCCACGTTACCGTCACCGTTAAAGTCTGCTGCCATTTCCTCGTCATCGGTTGGCTCAATATTACCTACAATAATGCCGATGGTGGTCACAACGTCAACGATATCTATTTCGCCGCTTCCATCTACATCACCGGGCATGACAGGTGCAGTCAATGGTGTATAGCAGATATCATCCAGCCAAAGTTCCTGACCGCCCACCCTGAACTGGCGTATGTCATCGAGATTTGAGGTCAGGTACAACACTCCGGCGTCAGCACCGTAACCACCTGACACGGCAACATCAACTCCGCCGATCGTGAGACCGTTGACGGCCGCGAAATCATCGAAATTTCGAAAGTCACCGTTGATCTCAAGATTCAGATTGCCGCCATACTCACCAAAGAGAATCTCCATGTAGTCTACATCAATGCCGAAATCCAGATCGACGCTGATATTGTTAACCATAATCTCCAGACCGGAGCCATTGGCCATGCCGCCATTCTGAATAACGGTATGTCCGCCATAGTTCAAAGTCCCGTCGCCATATTCGAAAGGCTCACAGGTGACTGTTACTGCATAGGTCATAAATGTATCACCAAAGATGTTTATATCACCAAGTACCTGATCCTCCCAGTCTGTGGCGAGTTCATCACAGAGGGTTCCGGAACCCGGTACAAGCAAATCAGTGCAAATGTCATCAATCCAGAGCTCTTGTCCGCCCAGGGTCAGATGATTAATTACATCCAGGTTTGCCGTCAGGGTAAGCACACCTGCATCGTTGCCATAACCGTTGGTAACGGCCACATCCACACCACCGATTGTTAAGCCGTCAACCGCTACAAAATCATCAAAGTTACGAAAATCGCCGTTGATCTCGAGATTCAGATTGCCACCGTATTCGCCGAACAGGATTTCAACGAAACCTGGTGTTCCGCTAAAACCGAGATTTAGGCCGATAGTATTAACACGCAGCTCATGAGCCATTCCGTTGGCCATACCCGAATTATCAATTACAAGGTGGCCGCCTGCTGTCGGTGTACCGTCTGCCAGGATGAAATCCAGCAGACTGGCAGTTACCATACCCGATGTGAAAACATCGCCCACTAAATAAGTGTCTCCCACAAACGTATCTTCCCATTCAGTGGCGATATGTTCACAACCTCCGGGTCCGGGCAGAGTCGTCAGTTCATCGTAGCAGATATCGTCGATCCAAAGTTCCTGCCCGCCGATTGTAACATGGTTGATCTGATCCAGATTGGCGCTAAGTATCAATACACCGGAGTCGCTCCCGAAACCGTTGACAACATAAACATCAACTCCACCGACAGTGAGACCACTCATGGCGGCAAAGTCGCTGAAGTTACGAAAATCGCCGTTGATCTCGAGGTTCAGATTTCCCCCATACTCACCAAACAGAATTTCCATATAGCCTACGGAGCCGCCCAGTTCTAAACCGAGACTTATATTGTTTACCTGTATTTCGAGGCCGGAGCCGCCGGCGTATCCTCCGTTGCCAACTTCCGTGTAACCACCGGATGTGGGGGTTCCGTCCAACCAGATGAAATCCTGTGCCGTGACAGTTACCAATTCGGAGGTGAAAACATCACCGACGTTATAGACATTTCCCAGTGTCATGTCTTCCCAGTCCGTCGCGAGCGTTTCGCAACTGCCTAAGGGTGGCAGAGTCCCCGGGCCTGACTCGTGGTAGCAAATATCGTCAATACTGAATTGCTGACCACCGATGGAAAATTGGCTAATAATATCGGTGGATGAGTCCAGAACCAAAGTGCCATAGCTGCCGGCCCCGCCCCCGACCAATGTGACGGAGACACCACCGACGACGGTTCCGTCCACGGTTGCCATGTCATAAAAATTGCGATGGTCACCGTTTATGGAAAGGTTGATGCTGCCGCCGTAATCGCCGAACAGCAGTTCCATGTGATTCGGTGCCAAACCAATTTCCATTTCCAGATTGATATTGTTCACGATCATAAAATAACCGGACCCGTTGGTCATCCCGTTTTCACCCACCATGGTCGAACCCAAAGTATAGGGTGAACCGTCTATGAGATAAAAAACGGAGGTTGAGATGTTCACACCATAAGTGGTGAATGAATCTCCAACATAGTAAGTATCGCCCAGAGTCATATCTTCCCAGTCAGTGGCAAATTCGTCACAGGCGGGTCGTCCGGAAGCAAATACTGCTGCTACGGTTAACAATGTCATGATTATGGTTTTAAGTGTTTTCATTTTAGTTCTCCTTAATTAACGTTTATTGAGTTTTCCGGTCATCATTACCAGTTCGGACAATAAGTTTGCAAAGCTGATACCACAGAAACTCAACCTCTTTTTTGGGATAATAATAATAATTAGTTAGAGAATATTTAGCCGGACAGCCGTTGAGTTATTGAGTTGAGTCAGGCTTCCGGGCGCAGCCGAAATGGTTGAGTTATCGTCTCATCGGGACAACTCAACTGTTGAAGATTAAATTCCCAAACAGTATTATGGGCCTGTAAATTCCCCTAAAATAAATATAAACAGGCTCATTAATTTTCAGGCTTAGGCTTTATCGTAAGCTGAAAGCAGCCTGCAGGTCAACGGCATACATTTTGCCGCTACAGCCTTAAAATGATAAATCAACGTTGTAAACCTGTTAGGTATTGTAAATTTGTTATTAAGTAAAGTCCTGTTTTTTATCGGGTGGTAATAAAAAATGAAAAAGTTTAAAGCTCTTGAATACAGTCCCGGTGCTGAAATTCCTCGAGTCAGATCGTTGGATTTTCAACTCAGTACTGAACTTCAGGCCCTGAGGCAGGCCCTGTCGGAACCGACGGTGCTGGTGTTTCCCGATTCCTTTGCTGAGCAGTTATTGGAATTCAGTAAAGTCATTGTGGACCGCAGAACAAAACACCCTGCCAAATCTCTGGCGACTCTGTTGCTCGGCTATGAAAAAATTCCTTTGATCCGCGGTGGATATAAAAATACCGGTCAACTGATTCGTAGTATCAAAACTCTGTTATTGCGTGCGGCGGCGGGGGCAGAGCACAATCTTTATTTAATAGCCATTCCCGGGAATCTTTTTGAGTCACTTTGGTTATTACGGAAATCGAAAACAGGAACGCCGGGAGGGAATGCCGGAAGAAAGTCAATTCCCACGGAATTGCGTCAACGTTACCTCGGCACTTCATCGTATATCGAAAAGATTCATAAAATGATCATGCTGGCAGCAGGTAATTCCGAACCGGTGCTGATCCTGGGTGAAACCGGCACAGGAAAAGAGATCATCGCCCAATCCATCCACCGTTACAGCCGGCCGGACAAGCCTTTTCAGGCCATCAACTGCGGGGCTATCCCGGCAGAACTGCTGGAACTCACTTTGTTCGGTTACATGAAGGGATCACATCATCTGGCTGTCGTTGACACAAAAGGGGTTTGGGAGACTGCCGGAGAAGGGACGCTGTTTCTTGACGAAATCGGAGATCTGGCTTTAAATCATCAGGTTAAAATTTTGCGAGCTCTGCAGGAAGGAAGAATCAGGCGTATCGGCAGCAATCAGGAAATCGAAGTAAAAGCCAGGGTCATTGCCGCAACCAACAAAAATCTGTCCCGGGAGGTCAGGCTGAATAACTTTCGAAAAGATTTATTGTCACGCCTGGATGTGATCCGGATTGAAACACCACCCCTGCGTAAACATCCGCAAGACATACTACTCATTGCCCAGGTCAGATGGCGTGAAATTACGGAAAAAACAAGACCGCCGCTGACGGATCATTTGTTAACTGCACTGAGTAAATACCATTGGCCGGGAAATGTGCGTGAGCTTGAAAACGTCATTAAAAAACTGCATTATCTCAATCCCGGTAATCGTTCTGTGAATATTGATAACCTCAATGATATTTTAACGAACAGCGATCTTAAATACCGCCTGGAGCAGCTTACACAAAGTCAGGGCAATGCTTTCGATATTGAATTGTGGGTTGAGCCCAGCACCCGCGACTTCGCCCCGGATACAAAATTGTTCAATGTGGGAGATCCGGTTCAGCTGTGCGTCAGACCGGACCGGGAATGCCAGCTGTTTCTGTTCGATTTGGGGACGACGGGGGACATCACTTTTATTCCTCCAAATCCCGGCTTAAACAATCGGGTGCAGGCCGGGGAAGAAATTCGAATCCCCGGAATTCTGAAAGGAACGGCGGGAAGTGAAACGCTGTTTGCCTTTGCCTCTTCTTCAGATCTGGACATCGATCCCGGACGCTGGTATTCTTCCGAAGAAGGTTTATGTGATATTCTGGATATGCTTGAAAAATACAATGCCGAAATTCAGGATAACACCATTGCTGTCAAATCACTTTCATTTGAGATAGCGGAACGCTAATGAGGAACAACCATGAAAAATAAATATGCTTACGGGGCTCTTTTACTGTTAACCCCTTTGTTCGGTACGGTAATTCACGTAGGCTCCGGACAGGGTCTGCAACTGATTCAGGAGGGCATAAACAGCGCTGAGACCGGTGACACCGTTTTAGTGGATGACGGGCTTTATTTTGAAAACCTCCGGCTGAACAAGGAGATCGTGCTTGCCAGCAGGGTTTTATTTGATGATCCTGGCAGTTGGCAAAACAATCCCCATGTAATGAATACGGTCATTGATGGCAGTGCTGCCTCTCCGGAGGCTATTTATGGCAGTTGTCTGACCATAGTGCCTGCCCTTGATCCGGGTGGTATTCCGTTGTCCATTTCACCGCAGATCATAGGATTTACCCTGCAGCACGGCATCGGCACCAGAGTAACGCAAATATCGCCCTTCGATGATAATTTCATTCAGCACCAGCGGTTGGGCGGTGGTGTTTTAGTTGCAGGGGTGACTCCCGTATTCAAATTTAACCGTTTTATTGAAAACGGATTATCGAACAGGGCAGCCGGGGTTGCCAAAGGCGGTGCGGCCTATGCCGGTACGGATGTGGATATCGATGAAATCAGACCAGGTTTGAACCTCCCGGGACAATTATTTCGTAATGACAGCCTGAGCTTTGCACATAATCTCTTTCTGTCCAATTCCGCAGCCATGGGGAAAACTATTTTTGTGGAGGGCTATACCGGGACACTTGATTTAAGTGATTGTTTATTTGATGTCTTTGATTGTGATTACCAGACGGTCTCGACAACCTGGGTTGCCTCGGGCTCTCAGGGACTGGAATTTGACTTCGCACTCGGTGAAGGGTTGAGTTGTGCCATTACTCATGATGTCTGGATCAGTCCGGCCGGTGACGATGTGACGGGGACAGGTAACCCGGATCAGCCCTTCAGGACCATCGCGCACGCATTTGATGTGATATCAGGCAGTCCGGGTAACCCCATTGGTCTGCATTTGCTCCCCGGTATCTATGCCCCGTTTGAAAACGGTGAACAATTTCCTTTGAATCTGCCGGACAATTGCTTCCTGCTGGGTGATCCGACAGGGCCGGTTATCATTGATGCGGATTCAACCGAGCGCGTGCTGACTCTGATGAATCTGGAAGATGCTCATCTTGAAAAAATAGCTATCACTGGTGGTCAGGCAACCGACGGAGGCGGTGGAGGGCTCAGGCTGTGGAACACTAATCTCGAGTTGCTGAATGTGACCGTTGCCGGCAACTCGGCACTCAGCGGCGGCGGAATTTATGCGGATAACAGTGAAGTGCATCTGATCAATACGATTGTCTGGGACAATACAGTTCCTCAACTTCACTTCAACGGTCAACGCTTTCCTGCCCGCTGTGTGGTTGGCTTTTCGGATATCCAGGGAGGACAAAATGGGATCTATTCCAATCTGCCGGACAATATTTTCTGGCTGGAGGGGAATTTATCGCTATGGCCCCAGTTTATAGGCGAATTTTGCCTGGCTGATGCATCCCCTTGTGTAGATGCGGGAAGGCAGGATATGACTCTCGTTTACAATTCAGGCCAGGATACCCTTTTCATCCCGCCGCTCCCGTTTAGCGGTAACAATCCGGATATGGGCTCCTGTGAGAACCCAGGCGGAGCGCCTTTGATGGGCGATCTGGATCAAAATGGTGAACTGAATATTGTGGACATCGTCATTATGGTAGATTTGACCCTCAACGGCGGGGCTACTCCTTTTGAAATACTGGTGGCTGATCTGGATGGAAGCGGTGAAATCAACATCGTGGATATCGTGCTTCTGGTAGGAATAATTCTCGACACACAAGGTTGATTCAGTAGATAAATGAGCAGAATACAAAATCGGGAATTACTGCTTGCAGCGGCGGAACAATTAGTTTCGGACGGTGACTTTATCCGGACGGCAGATTTTGGAGAGGCCGTTAAAACATATCTCTCTGCCGTCGAAACTTATCAGCAGGCGGGTGAATCTGCGAAGTCAGCTGAGATTCTCAATCACAAAATTGGCATTTTGTACTACCACAGGGGTTTAAACCGGAAGGCAGCCAAGTGGTGGAAGAGTGCTCTCGAGATATATCTCGGACTGGGGGACCCGGCCGGGATCTGTGATGTCTGCAATAAGCTCGGTGTGGTCTATAAATTAATGGCAGAATATTCCACTGCGCTGGAATATTATCAAAAGGGTCTTGAATCCGCCCGACAGCTATCAGATGAAAAGGTAAAAGTCAAATTACTCAATAATCTGGGACTGGTCTATAAACTATTGGGGCATCCGCGCAGGGCAATTGAAAAATTTAAAGCCAGTCTGGACCTGAAACAGGCCTCCGGCGATGATATCGGAGCGGCAAATACACTGAATAATTTGGGGAATGTGTACAAATCACAGGGGGAACATGCCAAAGCCCTGGAAGCTCTCGAGGCAAGCCGTGCTATCTTTTCCCGGGAACTAAAAGCAAACGCAGATGATGACGCCATTAATTTTGGCCTTGCTGCAGTGACACATGATATCGGCAATCTCCATTTTCAAAGCGGACAACTGGAAACCGCCATGGAATATTATAAGAAGTCGCTCAGTTATAACTGCAAAAATGGGAAAATCATAAGCCTCTTTGCTGATTACAGAGATCTCGGTGAAATCTATATCAGGTCGAAAAAGTTAGAGAGCGCAGAGCGATTTCTGCATCAGGCCAAGGGTATTGCAGAAAAAGCCGGTATGGAAGATTGTCTTTTCAGGGCGTATCAGTCATTAGGCAATCTGGAATCGGTAAAAGGGAATCTTGAAAAGGCTTTCGCCCATTTTAAAGACGCAATTGATATTCTCGAAGGTATCCGGGGAAATTTGCTGTACGAGAGCCATCAGACCGGATTTATGAAAGGTGCACTGGAGATTTACATTTCCGCCATAGCGGTGCTGATCCGTCTAAGGCGCGGAGAGGAGGCCTTCAGTTATCTTGAAATGATGAAAGCCAGGGCTCTGCTGGATGTCCTTGAAGGTGGTTTTTCTGATTTTGAAGAGCTTTTATCGGAGGAAGAGATCCTGAGAGAAAAAGAGCTGCTTGAAAAACTTGAAAAGCTGAACAGCGAGATTGCCGGACTCCGCTCATTCCAGCAATCGGAATTTTCTGCTTTTGCCATAATGCGCGAAAAAGCCCGCCGCGAACTGCATACATTTGAAGAAACATTGTACGTGACTCACCCGGATCTAAAAGAATTACGCGGTCGGGGGGAACCTCTGCCGTTCCGAAAAGCAAGAACCCTGATGAGCCGCGATGAGTTGGCCGTTTATTATCTCATGCTGGATCAGAAGCTGCTGCTCTTTTTGCTTTCCCGTAAAAAACTGGAAATCATCGAAAGGGATCTGTCCGCCGGAAAACTCAGGGAACAGGTGTTAGCTCTGCAGAATCCTTCCACCCTCTGGGATCATAAAGCGGCTCAGTTGCTTTACGAAGAACTCATCACTCCGATACTCCCTTTCGCCGACCATATCGACCGTCTTTGCATTATCTCTGATGGGATTTTAAACACTCTGCCCTTCCAGGCCCTTGAGAATCCCCGAACCGGGCGTTATCTGATAGAAGATTTCGCAGTTTACTATGTGCCTTCGCTATCCGCCCTGAAAAGCGTTCGGAGTCTTGGGAATTACGGTACCAGCTCGTTACTGGCATTGGGAGATCCGCAGTTCGCAGAGCCCGAAAAGAGTGGACCTGCAAGCAGGGATAAACTGCTTTCCCTGACCCCTCTGCCTGCAACCAGGGAAGAAGTGACTGTACTGGGGAAAGTCTATGAACCCAGGGTAAAAGTGCTCGTCGGAACAGAGGCAACCAAGACCAATTTTAAAAAATATGCCTCGCAATTTGGTGTTCTGCATTTTGCAACTCACGCAGTTACGGATGAAATCCATCCGATGTTTTCCGCCATCGCCCTTGCCAGGGAAAACGGGGAATACGGTTTTCTAATCGCTAAAGAGATCATCAAAATGGAGCTGAATGCTGATCTGGTTGTGTTGAGTGCCTGTAAGACGGCAACCGGCAAAGTTGTGGAAGGTGAGGGGATGTTAGGGCTTACCCGGGCATTCTTCTCCGCCGGAGTTCCCACGATAGTCGCTTCACTGTGGAATGTAGATGATCGCTCAACCCGGGAATTAATGGTGCAGTTTCACACGCGTTTTAGAAACCGGGAGCGTCCGGCAACAGCCCTGCGCGAAGCACAGTTGTATCTGTTGCGGGAGACCCAATATCAAAACCCCTTTTTCTGGGCTCCTTTTGTATTGATTGGTGATTCGGAATGAGAATTACCGAATCCGGCGTGTGGATATCCCCGTTTACAGGGTATGGAGAATCCCCGTGAGCAGATCGGCAAAAGAATGTTTGACCCGTTCAGTGGTCTCCAAAACCTCGGCATGGGATAAGGGTTCGGATGAAAGCCCTGCCGCATAGTTTGTCAGACAGGAAATCCCCAGAGTTTTCAGTCACAGTTCTCTGGCTGTTCTAAGTTCCGGGACAGTGGACATCCCCACTGCATCGGCTCCGAGGGTTCTGATCTTTCTGATCTCGGCAGGTGTTTCATAAGTGGGGCCAAGGGTCCAGCAATATACACCCTGACGCAGTTGTAAATTATTTTGCCTGGCGATGTGCATTGCAATATCCGCCAGACCAGGATCATGATAACCGCCGCCGGCCAGAACCGGCGGATCCTGGACAGAAGTACGGAAGGTGAAATCAAGGTGTGCGGTGATAACCATGAGGTCTCCCAGACTCCATTCCGGGCGCAGACATCCGGCTGCATTAGTCAGAATTACCGACGAACATCCGACGGCCTCGAAAACCCGGATGGGCAGGGTGACGGTTGCCAGAGGATGCCCCTCGTAGTAATGGAAACGCCCCCGGGCACATAGTACGGGCAGGCTCCCGATATATCCAAATGCGAATTCACCCACGTGCCCTGAGACGGAGGGCAAAGGATATCCCGGGATTTTGGCGTAGGGAAGTCTGGTCACACCGTTGAGTTGATTTGAAAAATCTGCCAGCCCTGATCCCAGCACAATGGCAACAGCAGGGGGTTCGGGAACAGTGTGCAATATAAATTCTCTAATTTTAGCGATCATCTTTTTCTTTTGGTGATTTATTTTCAGCTGCTACGAACGGCAAGTTGACCGCAGGCCGCAGCGATATCCTGACCTTTACTCCACCTCACCAAGATTTGGATGTTGCCACGCCGGCGGTAAAGTATTTCCAGGAATTTTTCAATCACCTCCTCGTCCGGCCGCCGGTAGCGACCATCGGTTTCATTATAGGGTATGATATTGAGTTTACAGTCAAAATCCTTGATCATATTGATCAGTCTCACAGCATCCTCCGGCGAGTCATTGATATCTTGCATGAGAATGTACTCGAACATAATCTTACGTTGTGAGTCCGATTGATACTCTCTCAATTCGGAAAATATTTTTTCAATAGACCAGGTATGACTAACGGGCATGATCTTACTGCGGACGGCCTCAGTTGTAGCGTTTAATGACACGGCCAGTTTGTAACGTCGCTTTTCCCGGATGAAGCGTTGGATGCCCGGCAAAATCCCGGAGGTCGAAATTGTGATGCGGGTTGCACCGAGGTCGAAACCCTGCCGGTGATGAAATATATCGGCTGCTGTCATGACCCGGTCGTAATTCAGAAAGGGTTCTCCCATTCCCATGAAAACAATATTGGTCACGGGGACATCCGTTAGCTGATATGCGGCAATGAGTTGATCAATGATTTCACCCACGCTCAAATTACGCAGGAAACCCATCGAACCGGTGGCACAGAAATCGCAGTCCACATTACAGCCGATTTGGGAAGACAGGCAGACGGTGTGCCGGTTTTTTTCAAGCATACTCACCGTCTCCAGATGAAGATCATCGGCAGTTGTGAGCAGTAATTTTTGCGTGGTTCCCGTATCTGATTGTGTGACTTTTAGCAGCTCCAGAGTATTAAATATACAATGCTCACGGAGGTATCCCCGGAACTCCCCGGAAATATTTGTCATGGTATCGGGGTTAGTTACCTGATGGCGATACATCCACTCAAAGAGCTGAAGGCCCCGGAACCGGGTCTGTCCTCTGTCAATGCACCAGGCTTGCAGCTCTTCAAGTGTCATACCTTTTAGAATTTGCCCTGGTCCGCTTGAGCGGCGCCCGTCAAGTAAATTTGTTGACGATGTTTTTCGAGTTGTTTCCATCCGGGGAATATTACAGAATTTTGCAGGAGCAGTTGCTAATTAAAATTTCAGTGAACATTCGTGTTGGTTGATGGTTTACGTCCCGTTTAGATTCCACCCCCGAAAATTTAGGAGAAATATGGATAATGTAAAATTAGTAGAAAAATTACACAGTCAAAAAGACAGATTGTACGATGAAATCGGCAAAGTGATCATAGGTCAGCAGGATATAATTGAACGCTTGTTTATCTCGCTATTGTGCAGAGGGCATATTTTGCTTGAGGGTGTACCTGGGCTGGCCAAGACTCTGCTGATCAAAACTCTGTCAGATGTGATGGACCTTTCTTTTAATCGTATTCAATTCACACCAGACCTGATGCCGTCTGATATCACGGGAACCGATATCATTGAAGATAATGCCGACACCGGTAAGCGGGAATTCAAATTTTTCCAGGGACCTGTTTTTGCGAATATCATTCTCGCAGATGAGATCAACCGGACACCTCCTAAAACCCAGGCTGCTTTACTCGAAGCCATGCAGGAGCACAAAGTAACCACAGGCGGTAAGACCTATACCCTGGAAGAACCTTTCTTTGTACTGGCAACCCAAAACCCCATTGAGCAGGAAGGGACATATCCCCTCCCCGAAGCCCAGCTGGACCGTTTCATGTTTAATGTATTTATTCGTTATCCTTCAGCTGCAGAGGAAGTGGAGATTGTAAAATCCACAACCGGGGCCTCTGATGTAATGCTTAACAAGATCATCAAACGAAAAGAGCTTTTGGAATTTCAGGAATTAGTACGCAATGTGCCGGTGGCGCATAATGTGATCGAATATGCCGTCGATATAGTGGGCAAAACCCGCCCCATGTCTGAAACGGCACCGCAATTTTCCCGGGACTGGCTTGATTGGGGGGCGGGTCCGAGGGCCAGCATGTTTTTAGTTCTCGGGGCCAAAGCCAGAGCCGTACTCGACGGCCGGACAACCCCTGATATCAGCGATGTGAAATCCCTGGTCAAACCCGTGCTGAGGCACAGGATCATCACCAATTTTAATGCTGAAGCCGACGGTATAAAACCGGACGATGTTTTGGATAAGTTAATTGCCGACTGAGTTAGATTCGAATGGCTAAGACCCGGTATCTCTCTCCTGAGATCATCTCACGGCTTGACAACCTTTCACTGAAAGCGAGATTGGTCGTTGAGGGATTCATCGTCGGCCTTCACAAAAGTCCTTATCATGGTTTTTCGGTGGAATTTTCCGAACATCGTTCCTACGGACCCGGAGATGAAATCAGGCACATCGACTGGAAACTCTGGGGTAAAACCGAGCGCTATTATGTCAAGCAGTTTGAAGAGGAGACCAACCTCAGGTCCCACCTGCTGGTTGACCAGAGCCGGTCAATGGATTTTAAGTCAGGGAGCGTGAGTAAACTGACCTATGCGCAGATGCTGGCAGCATCGCTTGCATATCTGATGATCAAACAGCAGGATGCCGCCGGCCTCACACTTTTCGATTCGGAAGTTCGTTCCTATATTCCCTCCAGATCGAAAACGAGCCATTTAAATGTTCTGCTGAGTCAGATGGATCACATCAATCCCGGGCCGGAGACCCACATCAGTCCCATCCTGCACAAGACGGCTGAGGCCATTCGGAAGCGGGGTCTGATCATTCTCATCTCCGATCTGTTCGATGATCCCGATGAAATCGTATCGGGCCTGAAACATTTTCGGCATAAAGGTCACGAAGTTATTGTTTTCCATATTCTGGACAAGCAGGAACTGACCCTGGATTTTACAGACCGAACCCTGTTTCGGGATATGGAGACCAAAGAGGAGATCATTACGGAGCCCTGGCATATTCAAAAAGATTATCAGCTCAGCCTGCAGGCTTTCTGTGACCATATTAGAAACAGGTGCCGGCGTAATCATATTGACTATGTGCGTCTGACGACCGACCAGCACCTCGACCTGGCTCTGGTTGAATATCTCATCAAGCGCAAACGGATGAGATGAAAAAGGGGCAGTCGGTTGAACTGCCCCTCCAAAGTTTCCCTGCCTCAAACTGTTAATCCTATTTCATGGATTCCAATTCCTGGATGAAAGTCTCATCAATTATCCTGATTTTTTTCTTCAGATCTTTTGCCAGCCGGCGGCTTTCATTGTCATCGGGATCGTAAGAAATAGCGTCCTGAAAATACATTCGGGCTTTTTTAAAGAGCTCCTTTGAGCCGGAAAACAAATTGATAACCTGGTCAACTTTTGCTGCATCGGGCTTGTCCATCTTGATCATTTCGTTGTAAGCATCAACCGCCGCATTATATTTTTCAATGGCCATACGGTGATATAAGGCACCCAGATTAAAGGCAATATCTCCGTTGTAATCCTTAATTTTAGCGGCATAATCTTCAGCCGCCGGATAGTCATCCTGAAGAAATTTTATTTCGAAGAGCCTTAAAAATAACTGGTCAGAATCAACGGATTCTGTGGCCATGTCGAGAGCTTTCAAGTAGAAAGATTCAGCCCTGGCATAATCCTCATCGGCTTTGGCCAGATCTCCCATGAGTTCCAGCAGATCCACATCCACAGGGGCATTTTCAATGGCTTTAAGCGCGTTTTCCTTGTCGCCTAATCTTGTATAAATTGAATAGAGGGCCTTGTAAGCCTTGCCGTCGGAAGGCAGCACATCAACGGCCAGCTTGAATGTTGCAATCGCCTTGTCGGTCTCGCCGTTATCAAGCTCACTGACCCCGGCATTGAATATTTTGCTCCATTCCTGTTGTCTATGAATTTTAATGGCCTGGCCTACTGTAGTAATCAATTCATCATTCACGCGGTAAAACTGGGGCAGCTTGGCATCCGGATTTATCTCAACAGCCTTATTAAACATTTGGTTCATTTCAGCCCAGCGGCTCTGAGGTATATAAATATCTTTTGCCAGCAGGTAGGGTACAAGAGCATTTTCAGGTTCGGTCTGCAGGGCTTTCAGGAAGAATTCTTCTGCCTTTTCCATATTATTCTCGTTTACATACATTTTGGCGGAGCGAAATTCGACACTTTCACACCCGAGCATAAAAAGGATTAGGGCAAATACAATTGAATAGCCGGTAATTTTTTTCATCATGACTCCTATTTGAAATTTCAACAGCGCACTTTTCCGGTGTTGAGAGCGCAGCTTCTCCGTAATCAGGCCGGTTGTATCAGCATGGGCACAGTTTGCGCATGACCTTGACTTACCGGTACAAAAACAATTATCTGACATCAAAATCAGGTAGCAAAATTACTTAAAACAGGGGAGGAAAAACCACTGAAAACCCAGTTACTGAGTGCGGGGTCCGGCGATTATTGGATTTGTTTTCGGATACTGTGACAGCGTGCTTCAACTGCGGCAACATCAGCGGTCAGCAGGCCTTCGAGTCCGAAGCCCGAGACCGTAAAAGAAGCCACTGCAGCTGCGGTTATGATAGCCTCAGTGAGCTGGTCGGCGCCAAATTTTGCAAGATGACCGATGAGACCACCGGCAAAAGTATCTCCGGCACCGGTAGGATCCACGACCTTCACATGCCGGTAAATCGGGATATGCACTCTTTCATCTCCCGTGGCCAGCAGGGCACCCCGGGCGCCGCGCTTAATGATCACCGATTCGGGTCCGCATGATAGCAGTTTGTCCGCTGCCTTATCCAAATCTGTTTTACCGGTGAGCTGCACGGCTTCTTCGTCATTGAGCAGAAAGATATGCACTTTTTTCAGCACGTCCCATAGTTTATTTACATTATTATCTATCCAAAGATTCATCGTATCACATATAATGTATTGGGCCCCCGGAATGAGATCGGCTACCTCAATCTGGAGTGTCGGCTGAATGTTGCCCAGAAAAATGAAAGGAGTCCGCAGGTGGGTTTCTGAGATTGCGGGATGGAAATTCTCGAAAACGCCTAACTCCGTAAACAGGGTTTGGCGCGTCGAAAAATCTGCCGAATATTCGCCACCCCAGCGGAAAGTCCGCCCGGCCCTTACCTGGACATTGGAAACATCGATATTACGGGATTTCAGGAGTTCCCATCCGGATTCGGGAAAGTCCTTGCCCACCACCGCCACCAGGCGCACAGGGGCAAACAGAGCAGCTGCCAGTGAAAAATAAGTTGCTGAACCACCGAGAATATTGCGGCGGCTTCCGTTAGCGGTAACGAGATCGTCAAGGGCGATTGACCCTACGGCAAGAATGGGTTTTGGTTGCTTCATAATGGCGCAATTTTAGAGCCTCTACCGTATGAAAACCAAGTTGGAATGCACTGCTCATCCTCCATAAATTGAATTAATGGTACACCTTGAATATTGCTCAAATTGCGGCTCTAAAAATATCAGCGGCCTTAAAGACGGCCATCGGCGACAGTATTGCCCCCGGTGCGGTGTCATCCATTATGAAAATCCCATCCCCACGGCTACGCTCATCTGCCCCAGAAGAGCTGATTTGCTGCTGGTGCGACGGGCTGTACCGCCCGCCAGGGGGGAGTGGAGTCTCCCCGGCGGCTTTATAGAACGCGGAGAAACGCCGGAGATGGCCGCCATCCGGGAATTGCGGGAAGAAACAAATCTGCAAGGAAAACCCCTGCGGTTTTTAGGGCATTGCTCACATTTCAATACGGTTTTTGGTGATGTTCTGTTGTTGGGACTGCTCATGCAGATTGATTCGTATGACGGTATTAAAGCCGGGGACGATGCGGCGGAGATAGGATTTTTTCCGAAATCTGCCCTGCCTCAGCTGGCCTTTCCCTGTCATGAAAAAATAGTACGCTTTTATCTGGAGAGTTCCGATGAAAAATGAACAAAACAGTATTCGGATTCTTGTACTGCACGGACCTAACCTGAATCTGTTAGGGCTAAGGTCTGCCGGACAGGGGCACAGGGTGACCCTCGATAAAGTGAACAGGGCCCTGCGCCGGGAGGTGCGAAACAGCGTATTCGAACTGAAAATACTGCAAACAAACAGCGAGTCCGCCGGCTCGATCTTCCTCCAGCGCAACCGCAATAAAGCGGCAGGCATCCTCCTGGCCCCGGAAAGCTGGCACCACAGCGGTTATGTATTGGCGGATACAATTGAACTCATCGGGCTCCCACTGGTGACGGTCTATCTGCAACCGCCGCACAAAACGGTGTTCAACAGTCTGGGCGAAGTGATAAATGCAAATCCGATTGAGGCCTATCTTTCGGCTTTAAAAAAGATGGCCTCTCTGCTGGAATGCGAGTCATAAACCTGACGCCGTGAGGGTAGAAATTCCTGTTATACTGCTCTCGCTGCTGTTGTTTAAACTGATTGCCCGGTCTTGAGCACCTCCGGGGATACTGAATAAAACCTGATTTCACCCACAGAAAAACCTCGCGCACGGTTTGACTATGCGTCGATTGAAGTACGTAAGGGGAAACCCGGGAGTAGATACATTCCCGAACCTGATTCAATTGTGTATGACTGACTTATCCTAATTAACGATTTGTTCACAACGATTTTGAAGGTTTAAATTTTCTTTATATTCGGACAGGAGTTTCCTCTTTAACATAAAATTACTCCGTTAGATAACGATTGATAATAGAATGTATAACCGGATAAACGCAATAATAGAGTTTAAGGGGACGTTGTGTGCTATTGTAAAAGAACGAGAATGCAATAAGAAACCAGTCAAAGCTCAAATTCAAATGGTTTAATGAATGGCTAAATCAGAAAAAATAAAAATAAATGTGGCTTTTTATAATGACAAACTACACACTAATTGTCAAAAAGCCGGCAACTCATTTTTATCTGTTTACATAAATAATTTTGTTAAAAAATTTCGAGACTATAATAATGACGAATTCTTTGTTACTATTTCAGGATTAGAAAGGTTTTTTAATAAAAAAGATGATAAGGTTTTAACATACTTGTTTGAACAACTCTGAGAAAACGATTTCACTATAGAATTTGAAGGCAATGCAGAAAGTATCAATCACTTAGAAATTAATTGCAAAAATATCACAAAGGATACGTCCTGCAACTATAAATATCAAATTCAAAATCTACCTGCTATTGTTGAACTTTCAAGTAAAACAGACATACCTGCTGTTGGAATAATAATAATGCAGATTGTTGCACAAATAATTTGCAAATTAAAAATATTATATAAAGCGCTTGTACTTGATTTAGATGAAACATTATGGAAGGGAACCCTTTCCGAAGTCGGAATAGCTAATATGAGAGAAAATATGTGCTCTGAACAAGGGGCTCCGTTTATCGCATTTATGAATTTTGTTAAAACTCTGGCAAATGAGTTGGGAATATTTATTGCAATATGTTCAAGAAATGACTCTAAATTGGTTGAATCAACAATAAAAGAATTAGATGACAGTATTTTTCCAATAAAAAATCAGATTGATTACATTATTGCAAATAATAACGATAAAAGTGAAAATATTAGGAAAACAGCGGAACAACTCACCACTGCTCGTACACTTATTGTTAACCTGTTCATGTTAAAAACCCTGCCGGAATGTCCGCCCGACGGAATAGAACGAGAAACTTTTAAAACCTGCGAGGAGAGGGCTCCCACTCACCCAGTTTTCAACCCGGCACAGCCGTCTCCCGGCTTTTATTTTACTACTTCCGAGGCTCTCAGAAAGCGGTACCCGGCGGATTTTAGTCTGGGAAGTTCCCGGCTCAAAGCCTCCAGGGTTGCGGCTTTCGTTGCATGGCCAATCCCAATAACGACCCCCCGATCCTGCGATAACAGGGCCAGGCTGTCAAGTTGTGCCGTAATATGTGCCTGGTCCGGCTGATTATCGAGAAATAGCTGGCGCACTTCCGTTTTTACGCCAAAACGGTGCATCGTAAGAAATGCCCGGCTTTCCGGATTGGTAAAGCTATCAATAAAGTATTTTTCCCGTTTTTTCAGTATCCTGGCCAGGTCCTTCATGAGCTGTAAACTCGTGGTGGCCTTTGAGCCCTGATGATTATTCATTCCGGCTGCCATGGGTAACTCCGTGAAAGCTGCGGCAACGCGGGAAGCCACTTCCCCGGCATTCAGTCTTTCGGTGAGTAAATAGCCGCCGGAATCCTCCTCCGCTATATCGAAGGGCTCCATGGGCATGTGTACCATTACCTCGCAACCCAGACTGTCTGCAATTATTCCGATCTGCTTCGAATAAGGTTTTCCCGGCAGTACCGCGGCCGTGACGGGCGTATTTAACGTGAGAAAACCCAATGTGGTTGCATCCAGGGCATTTCCAAAATCATCTATGATGATACAGATACTGCCGGCCTCTTGAGGTTTTTTCGGTGATAAACGATGAGCAAAAATAATCAGAGCCGTCAGCAAAATTCCGGTGAGAACGCCGGTAGTGAAATTAAAAGGAAGTTTAGCTCCCGGATGTGCCATGCGTCAGTTCCGCAAAAGGAGAAAACGGGTGTTCATGTGCAAAGTATCAACAATGGCCGGCAGATTCGGGTGGCCTTTTATATAGCAACGCCAGTCACGGCGGCTGATCACGGCAAAATTGAGTGAATCCGAGTTTAAAATCCCGGCAAGTTCATCAGGGTCGTCGCTTAACCAGGGTTTTATCTGCGGGAGGGATTCTGCAGTTTCAAACTGCAGTTCCCGGTCATGACGGATCTGCAGGATCCGGCGGCCGGTATAAAATTCGAGTGATGGCAGCCGGAGATGATAGGCTGCGATGCGGGCCGGTTCATTCCAATGAGTGTTAATGATTCGTGCCATAGGTTTAAAATTTTTGGTTTCTCCTTCAAAATGCGGAAGAATTGCCAGGACAATATAAAAAAGTATGAAATTGTAGCCTGCATAAGTCAGACCGACAGCCGATTTTTTAAGCCCGTTCCCGTTTGCCGAAACCGCCATCAACAGTGCCGGTATGAAAAGCCAGAAGAATAATCCTTTTTGAGATACCAGCGAAGCCGGCAGCGATGAAATCGCACCCGAAAGCAGAGTGAGGGGAAACAGCAGCGCCAGCGCAAAATTAAACCATCGGACTCCGGTGAACCTACGACTGTCAGCGCCGACGAACCGCTCGGCCAGATATAGACTGAAAAAGGGCAGCGCAGGCAGAATATAAGCCGGCAGTTTACTGCCTGAAAAAGAAAAGAAGATCAGAGGCAGCAGGGTATAGTGAAGCAGCAGTAAACGGATAGAATCGCGGCGGGTGGCAGCCCAGTTTTTCAACTGCTTGATGACAGCCGGGAAATATGCCGTGAACCAGAACAGCATTCCGACCAGCATGATACCGATGAAATAATAAAACGGTCCTCCGCGATGGTGTACTCCGGATGCATACCGATCAACCGTCTGAAAGACGAGAAAATAACGGAGCAGCCCTGGATTACGGATGATCACCAGCAGGAACCAGGGCAGAACAGTCAGCAGAAAGATCAGCAGGGCCGTGAGAAATCCGCTTTTTGAAATCCGGAAACGTTGTATCGACGTGAGCTGGTAGCCGAAATAGGGCAACAGAAAAAAGATAAAAGGGATAGGACCCTTGGTCAGAAAGGCCAGCCCGAGAAAGAGCCCTGTGAGGGCGGCTAACCCTCTCGAAGCCTCCTGCAAATGGCTCTTCCAGTGAAAATATACGGCTCCTGTTGTAAAAAAAGTGAGATAGATATCCGTAGTGAGAGCTCTGCTCTGGATTAAAAACAGCGGAGAGGAGAGCAGGATCAGGAAACTCCATAACGCAACGGAGGCTGATTTCGGGAAAAGCAATTCACTCAGTTTGAAGGTGAAAAACAGCGTTCCGAGAGCCGCCAGTACAAGAAACAGTCTTCCGGAAAGGTCATTGATGCCAAACAGGTCAAAGGCCAATGCCGTGACCCAATATGTAAGAGGCGGTTTGTGAAAATGTTTAATCTCCATCAGACGTGGCGTAACCCAGTCGTTACTCAGAGACATTTCCCGGGAAATCTCAGCATAGCGGGCTTCGCTGGATTCAAGAAAAGGTGTGCTGCCGAGTCTAAGTGTCAATACTGCCAGGGCAAGCAGGAACAGGATGATAGTACGGTTCATTGAACCTGCCGGCGGGTTCTCCTGATGAGGATAAGATTACGGAAATACACCAAAAATCCAAAGGACTGCCCCAGAATAAAAACAGGATCCCGGCGGTGAATGGCATAGCTGAGCAGAATAGTTGCACCGGCGATGCTGAAAATCCAGAAAGAAAGGGGTATCACGGATCGCTTCTGTTTTTCGGAATAAATCCATTGCAACAGGAAACGCATTGAAAAACACAGCTGCCCAATCAGGCCAATTACTAGCCAGTAATTGTTAATTCCGACACGTGAAAGATCCATTTTCAGTCTTCCTTAATTTTATAATGAATGAAACGATCCTGCATCCAGCGCACGGCCAGCAGATCCCGCAACCCGCTGAGCGCCCGATCCCAGGTTCCGTAATTGGAAGTACCGGCAACCCGTGAGCGGTGGCTGACAGGTATTTCCACAACCGAGGCTCCTTCCATTTTCATGAGAGTGGGGAGAAAACGGTGCATTCCCCTGAACATTTTAATTCTTTTCAGAAAAGAGGCTCGCATGATCTTCAGTGAGCAGCCTGTGTCCCGAATCGTCTCCCGGCTGAGTTTGTTGCGGACGCCGTTGGCAATTTTTGAGGAAACTCGTTTGAGCCGGGTATCCCGCCGGGATTGTCTCCAGCCGGTAACCATGTCGTAATCTATCAGCAGGGGCACCATTTTCAGGATATCCCGAGGATCATTTTGTAAATCGCTGTCCATAGTGATGATGTACTCTCCCGCGGCAGCCCGGAAACCCGCCGCAAGGGCGGCAGACTGTCCGAAGTTGCCATCGAAACGGATCAGACGATAGTGTCCCTGCTCACGGCTGAAGTCACGAATAAAAACTGCGCTGCCATCCTCGCTGCCATCATCCACGCAGATAACTTCATAAGGCTGCTGCAAACCCGCCATGACGGTTTCGATTTCTCTGAACAGTTGTGGCAGATTTTCGGCCTCGTTAAAAATGGGTAATACGATGGAGTAGGTATAATGATGATTCACCAGCGATCCTTTCCTCTTCCAGTCAATTTGATCTGATCCTGCCGGGTTGTATCCGTTCGGTTCTGACATGCCTAAATTTATGCATTAAAAGGGTTTCTACACCAGAAAGCAGTTTTGCGGTGTTCGGTTGCAGGGAGGTTTAGAGAATCAACCTGAAGTCTAAAAACTGAGGCAATCCCAAAAAGGAATTTTCATGAAAGGCTACACCATAAGTGATTTCAAAGCGGCGATAGCGAAAACTGAAGCCGGAAGACATCCTGGCCTGGCCCTGTGACAGCAGCAGACCGGCAAGAAAATCGAAATGAGCCCAGCCCTTGGTCAGTCCGCCGCTGAAAACACCCCCGTGAACGCTGTCATAAGCCAAATCGGCTGCCAGGCGCAGACGCAGATCGGCTTTACGATATACTAATCCCAGACCGGTAACTACCGGTAGCGACTGTTTCAGGCTGCCGGAGAATGCTCCGATATTTTTAAGGGTTCCTCCGAATGAAAAATGCTCGTTCAGGGTTTTTGTCAGTCCGCCGTCCAAAGTGATGGCCGAGGATGAAGCAGTGTACAATTTTACCAGACTGGTACGCAGGGTGAAACCTGCTTTGTAGCCCTTCACGCTGAAGCCGGTTGTGATGCCGGCAGCGATCCAGTGACTGCCAAAGGTTCCCAGGGGTTCGGCTTGGGGGACCTCACCTCTAAGCTGAAGATCGTCCAGATTCCAGGACTGCAGGGTCAGCAGATATGGCCATCGATCTCCCCAGGCAAAACTCACCTGATTTCCGGAAATATCGCCTATCCAGCTGTTGTGAGAAAAGCCCAGCTCGGAGTGCTGCAAATTATCGATAGCGGCCGGATTGGCATAGGGGTCATCCATGCCGCCGATACCGCTGCCGGAAAGCGCCAGAGAGCGGGCATTTACGGGGATAATAAACGCCTGCGTACCCAGCGGCAATCCGGGTGTCACAAACAGCAGAGCGCATAGCAAACAGAAACACTTTTTCATATTAACCTTTCTCTGGGTAAACTGAATTTGGACAATCCCATGTGGCCAAATCGCTGGCGGGGTTTTCAAAGTACGAAAGAAAAACTCATCAGATGGCTGATCCCTTCACCCTGATTCCCGGGATCCACGGCATAATCAAACTGCAAATCTTTCAGTTTCCAGAGGGGGTAAACTATTCCGAATCCCAGGCTGTAATCCAGATTAAACTTTTTCGTTCCGGCGGCGGAGGTCATGCTGCCTGCACTAACGCCGCCGCGGAAAAAGACCCTCTCAAAGAGCTGTGATTCAAGTCCCATCCTAAAATTCCCTTCGGCAGCATTTCCGCCGGCAGTGAGACCCTGATATTGTCCGAGCACGCGCAGGTCGGAACGGGGGACAAAGCTGAAACCGAGAGCGAATTCCACAGGTAATTTTTCCTCAACTGAACGGCCGTCGCTGTTCCAGGTCGTAGCGCCGGCCAGGTTTGCAAGTTTGCCTCCAATGGTCAGTTTACTGACGGGCGTGTATAGAAATCCAAAGTCAAGAGCGATTCCTTTTCCCCTAAGATCGCCGTCGATGTCGTTGAACAACGCTTTGAGGTTCAAACCCACCCGCAGAGCCGGGTTGAAAATCAGCCCGAAAGACAACATACCGTAACCGTCCTGAACCTGCAGAGTACCGGTGATATTACCCTGCTGGTCTCTGCCCGTAATATTGCCGGTGCCAGAGCGGAAATAACTAAGGGCTGCGGCGCCTTTCGGTGGCAGCGGTTTTGCGACGCTGATAACCTGTATTGAGCGGTCCAGCGAGAGACTGAACAGAGATGTCCCCACCTCAAAGCCGGGGGTTGTGGTAACAGCTGCGGGATTTGACAGTTGGCGGAAGCCTGGATTCCAGTCGGCTACAAGCGCATTGGAGAGGGCAATTTCCCTAGCGTTGCTGCCGTAACGGAAAGGCGCGCCGGCGTAGCCTCCTCCCATTGCGCCCAGGCCGAGATTCCACAACATCAGCAGGAGAAGACCGGCGAGTGTTTTTTTTATGAGATCGTATCTGTAATTCATAACGAGTATCCTCAATTAATTACCAGTAATTTGGTCCAGTAGGACTTGCCGCCCTGTTTCAGTTTGCAGAAATATACGCCGTTTGCCGCCGGGTCTCCCCAGTCGTTCCGCCCGTCCCAGATAACTTCACCCTGGTCGGCATTGTAATGAAAATCAGCTGACCCGAACTGCCTGACGGAGTTCATGGCAAAATCAAAAATTTCCAACTTCGGAGAACCCCCGTCCGCATAAAAAACGAAACGCACATGACCTGCATCTCCAGTGAGATTTACATCATTCAGGTAAAAAGGATTAGGATAGGCATAAAAATGCTCCTCACCGGCCGATTGTGCCGGCACCCAAAAGCGATGCACCTCCCAGTCCACGCCGTTGTTCCGTGTTACCGCTGCGCCGTCCGGGGTTCCGGTTACCAGCAGGGACCGGGGACTGATGTATGCCGAGGCGTAAACCACATCGCTTAAAACTTCAAACCCATTGGGAGACACGGGCCGGCCGTATCTTTCCCAATGTTCGCCGTCATCGGAAAAATACAGTCCTGTGTCTGACGAGAGATAGACGTAATTACCTGCAGTGGAGATGGAATAAACCTTCAGTCCCAGCTCTTCTATGCGTGTTGGAACATTCCAGGTGGCACCACCATCATCGGTAAAAGTCACTCCGTATGCTTCTCCTCCGCCGGTGGGCCAGGTTGCCGCCCAGACCCTGATGAACGGATTGCCGCTGTCATCGACGAGATTCTGGTGCCGAAACCCGATAACCCAGTTGCCCGTAAAGCCATCAGTCTGGGCATTGAAATGGCGCCAGTCAATGCAGCCGGAGGGCGAGACAATCCCTTTGTTGATCCCGGCGGCTGTCCCGACCCAGAGTGTGTCGGCGACACTGTACACGGCAAAACCCTTGTGGTTGTGAGATCCTCCATTAGGCGGATCATTGGGATTCAATTCAAAAGTCTCCGGATCAATCTCTCCACAGTTTTGTACGGGCTCATCATCCATGGGAAGGGCCACAGCTTCCCAGGGATTGGGGTCCACACCCTCAGGCGAAGGTGGATAATTCCGGAATTTAAAACGACGTAATCCGCCGGCCCAGCTGGCCGCATAAATATAATCTCCCTGAATAGCCAGGTCATAGGACACATTGTTGATTTCCGTGGTGACGGCAAGCTGTCTGAGTTCCTGACCACCCCAGATGAAAGAAATATACGTTGGACTGTTGGGAGGAGCAACATATTGCGGCTTATAAAACCAGGTAACTCCCCCATCGAGGGAAAAACCCAAGCCGGACCCGGCCGGATGATATTCACCCGTTGCAAATTCCTGTACTGCGCCGGAAACAGCTACCACGCTGCCCTGCACAGCCAGACCGGGGTTGCCGCCAGCCGGCAGATAATAGCTCTCCGGATCAAAAGTCCGGAAATCAAGAGTGCCATCAGATAGGATATTAGCGTAGGCCAACCCGCCGCTGGTCCCAAAATAGAGGGTATTCTGATCCTCGCTCGCCAGCACATCTACTACGCTGTTACTGGGGAGACCCGGCAGAGAAGCAGCATTCAGGGATAAACCGTCCCGCCTGAGTTCAAATTGTGAAGGGATCTGCAAAAAAGCACAAGAGGTTAACAGAATTGACAACATTATTTTTTTCATCAGCAGTCCTCCGGACAGGTCTCTGCATCTTCAGCGCCGGCCTGACATTCCCCATCGCCGCAACTGACGATTTCCAGAACTATTTCGGAGAGGATATCCTGTTGGTTGTTTTTATCCTTGACCAGAAATCGGAAAAGGGCAATACCGGTTTTGCCGCAACCGCCGGCTCCGTCATCTACCGGCCGCATGGGAATCGAGGTTGTATAAACCAGATGGCCCTCACCGTCCGTGTGTGAATAAGTCATCTGCCAGGTGGGGTCGGACTGATAGTTGTCATCCTGCGGGTTGTCATTAAAATGGCCCTGGCAATCCACCGTAAGGAAGTCCGTGTTGATATAATAGCGCACATATTTAATATCGTCTGCGCCATTGGGATCATCAATTGTAACGGCAATCTCCAGATCGGTCCAGACGGTGGGATCCAAAGAGTAGATTTCGGGCATATCCACCGAGACGATGGCCGGCGGGAACTCCTCCATGATGGCAGATGTGACAGTTTTTGTGAGTATTGAGCCATCAGCCGGATAAGCAGGGCTTTCTATTAGATAGGCACCGAAAGCCAGAGGCGGATCCTGCATTTCCATGACAGAGAAGGTGCCGTTATTCGGCAGCAGGTCGCCCTGTGTGCCGTCATCTTTCAAAGTGAAATCAGCCACATGCTCATGCTCGGGCAGGCTGTACAGGTCAACGCGTACTGAATCAATCAGGTCAGCCTGTGCGGGCGGGGTTATCTGAACCTGAAGAAAAACTGTAGTGTTTTCCTGATCGTAGTCCAGAAATATATTTTCGATCTCAGGCTGTCCTGAAGTTGCCGGTGTCACAGGCAAATTGCAGGCTGCGGCTAGGAGCAGGATTAAAAGGGGAATTGTCGTATTCTTCATAGAGTTTGTTTTTTTATGTCATTAATTAAGCTTTAATTCAGGTCCATCCGAATCCATTCTCCCCGATGGACGACTTTAACCGGATTCAACGGCAGCGCTTCGCACAATGCCCGAATCGAGAGCTCGTCTGAGGCAAGTAAGCCGGAGAGAATGACGGTCTGTTTATGCCCGGCCAGTGCCGGCAGCAGGGTTTTTATTACGCGTGCATCGACATTGGCGAGTATCAGGTCCTGTGTAAAATCTGAGTGCTGCAGGATATCCGCTATCTCCAGTTCAACGCCGGTTTCGATCCCGTTAAGAGCGAGATTTTCATGGAAATTTTCAAGGCAGGCATCATCTAAATCAACACAGTTTACCCGGGCTGCACCGAGCTTCCGGGCGGCAATGGCCAAAATGCCGCTGCCGCTGCCCACATCCAGCACAGTCATACCCGCTTTGCAGTAGGCGAGCAAAGCTTCCAGCATGAGAAAGGTAGTCTCGTGATGTCCCGTACCGAAGGCCATTCCGGGCTTGATGCGAATGAGGATCTCAGCCCTGGTAGTTTCGTCCCAGTCCGGAACCACACAGATTTCGGACCCAACTCTGACGGGTTTGAAATTATCCTTCCAGGCCAGGTGCCAGGGTTCGGCAATTTGTGTTGTCCAACTGTGTACGAAAGCAAAGCGCTTCAGATTTTGCTGCAAATACTGTTCGACTTTTGGTCTGCTCAGGGAGTCGAAATAATATTGTGACTGCCCCTTCCCCTCGATAGAACCCAGACAATCCATCATGAAGCCGGAGGCCAGGATTTCCCGGGTTGCATTGTCGGCCGTGACCGAAAGCTCATACCAGAATTTTTTCACAGGGTTCACGGGCGGTTACGGGCATTTTCCATATAAATTAAAGTAATCATGACGGTACCCACGGTCTCGAGACTGGCCGCAGAGCATTTATCCGGTGTATCCTCCAGGGTATGCCAGTAATTTTTCCCGGCTGAGGGATACTCGAAGTCGATGATGTCCACGGCCGGTATTCCGGTAACTTCCCAGAGGACCCGGTGATCGTCAATTATGGCCCTGCCGACCTTGTCCTTAAATTGTGTGTATCCCAGATCGGCAGCAATTTTCCAGATTTTCTGAACAACAGCCGGAGCCTGCATATAGGAATAAGGTTCAATGAGGAATTCCTGTTGTGCATCTCCTACCATGTCGAGACAAACAGCGTAGCGCGGAAAGGGCCGTTGCATTTTTTTTGCAAATTCCCGCGTACCCAGGCCCCAACTATCCACATCACCGGCCACACCCATATCTTCACCGTCCTCAAAGAGCAGGTCCACACCGATGTCCACCGGATTAGCATGCAGGATCTGCGCCATGGACATGAGCACAGCAATCCCGCTGGCTCCATCGTTGGCCCCCAGGATAGGTTTGCTCTGATTGGCAAAGACTGTGTCCTGATCGGCAATTTCCCTGGTATCCCAGTGTGCCAGAAACAAGATCCTGAATTCCGCAGAGGGATTGAATACGGCAAGTAAATTGGTCAGCCGGACGAGTTTTTTGTGCATGGGATGTTCTACGGTTGCGGTCATGATCCGCAGATCATCTGCCAGCGGTTCGAGAAATTTCTGTAAATAAGCCGCCAGCGTCTCGTGAGCTTCCGTACCCAGGTAGCGCGGTCCGAAATCACATTGCTCCGTAAGGTAACCATAGGACTCTTCACCATCGAAATACGGAATTCCCTGCGCCGAAACAATCGTCAGGAAACAGATTGACAGAATTATGAAAATTTGTTTTTGCATGCTCACCCCTGAATTAATATCCGGACATTGAATCCGAAGTCTTTATCTACACTGCGTCCGCGTGTATTCTCCCGGATAGTATAGGTGAAATGTACACCACCTGAAACGAATTTTGTAAAACTATAATTTAGGTTGGGTTTCAGGCTGATATTTTTCTGGCGATCACCCAGCGAAAAGGCTCCGTCATAGGTGCTGCGAGTGAAGGGTTTTGTATCGTCAAACTGGATATTCATCGTGAATTTGAGGTCATTGGAAATATCGAAATCCCGGAAGAAAAATATTGGGATCTTCAACCCTCCCTTCATATTGTATTTCAGGGTGCTTGAAATGGAAGTCTGCACATTTTTTGTGGTTGAAGCACCGCTATTGCTGATCGTGGTAGTGTATTTATAGTTCAGACTGATATCAATGGGTTTTTTGCCGATAGTTTTGGTATTGATCCCGATCAGGGGAGAAAAGGAGCGTGAATAATTATCAGTAGTGAGTTCGCCATCCTGAACAGACCAGCTGCGGTCGCCGGTATAGTTATGAGACAATGAAACTGATTTAAAGAATTTTTTTAGTAAAGGCAGTTTTTCCAGACCTGATACGCTGGTACTCCAGGTTGGAACCGGCAGGCCCTTATCGCCCCGGTCTCCCAGCGGTAAAAATGAATTTTTACGGGTTATTGTCTTCTGTCCGTTCACATCAGAAATTGTCTTGTCCACCAGGTATTGAACATTAAAGGTGAGATTCCTGAACAGCACAACCCCCGTTTTCAGAGTCAGCGTATTTTTAAACTGATTGTTTGATGAGGTTGTAGAACCCTCGTAAGTCGGCAGGAAAGGATCATCCTGCATACCCAGCTTGAACCATACACCGGGCATACCGATACGATTGGAGTAGGTGAAATTCTTGCTGGTTTTATAGGAAACATTGATATTCTGCATCTTCGAAGCCGCTTTATGAATGGGTTTCAAAATGGCTTTCAGAATCGGGTTTTTAATTTGGAAACTCGGAGTTTTTGAACTAGAACGCGAGGGCGTTCTGCCTCGTCTGCCCCGACCGGGTTTACGGCTGGATGCCGGTGCATTTGCCGGTTTATAGACCATCTCAATCATGTTCTGCAGATTAAAATTGCTACTGAAGTCCAGAGACCTTTTCGAGGTGATGGTGGCAGCATCCACGGTATCAACCAGAGAACTGCGGTTCCAGGAATAGGACAGATTATATTTTAATCGCGGCTTCAGCCATTTCATGAATTCCGGTGAAAACGAATTATTCAGATTCTCGGTAATTGATTCAATTCGGCCAGGGGAAAACCGGGCCAGAGCCTTCAGCTTATCATTGTAAAAATCTTCGAGATTGCTTTGGATATTTTTACCATACTGCAGGGAAAGACTTTTGGTAAGCTTGTAATTCAAATTGAATGTTCGCGTCATTCTGAGTGTCCCGGCAGGGTCAGTGATGGTGCCGTTGCGGTGATAGGTAACTTTTTTGTTGTCTTCCAGTGACATGGAGGCGTCAAAACTCGCCGGAGACCAGTAAAACCGGGAGTCTTCCAGAACCCTGCCGATGAGCGGCGTTTTCTTCAGGAAGGAGAAGGGCTTGAAATAGTGGTCTGAGAATGAAAGCGCATATTTCCCGCTCAATTTATAGTTCTGCGATTTTTCACTGGAGATCAGAGTTGTGGATTTCTGAGAAAAAATAGCCGAGAGGTTTTGAATGGAAAACTTGTCAATAGTGTATTTTGCGAACCAGTTTTCACTGCGTGTATTTTTTTTGAACCGTGTGGAAATGCTAAGAGTTTCAGAGATATTTTTTATCGAATCCGGTGCCTCCTGGAAATTACCGACCAGAATATCCGTTCCGGTCCGGTATTTGGGTGAGGACTGATTGTGTGTGTAATTTACCGTCAGCGGCGTTTTGATCCCCCAACTACCCGGCAGAAAGATATCAGGATTAAATTTTGTGCTGATCGTGAAATTTCTTGAGTTATCACCGGTTCCTAGGCGTTCCCGCAGGGAGTGAAAATTAGCATCCATCCGGGCATAGGTGGTTGAGATGTCCAGCAGATCAGCCAGTTTAAGACTGCCCTGTAACCGCAAAGCACGACCCCGTTCTTTTTTCACATGGGTCATTCTCAGTTCATCTACGAGAACTTTGCCGTACACGGTCTCCTCCGAAATATTCTGCACTCCGAGCTGAACATATTTGATACGATTGATGGCCGGATCACCTTTAATACGGATGGTCTCCACTAAAGTTGAGTCACCGTTATCCGTTTGTTCGTAAGTGGACCATTCCCAGCGGTCGAGTTCTTCGTTGTAATTATCGGGGGGCGGATCGAAAGTCCCGTTGTAATTGGAATCAGTGAAGGGTTCCGAGACTTCCCCCAGGTCATGCAGTCCGTTAGCTTCATTTTCATCCGGGCCAGGGTAGCCGGGATCGCCGGGGCACAAACCATCGGTACCGCAGTCCAGCCAGTCAAACTGACCGTTGCCCTCGAATCCGCCGGGGTTCAGCAGCTCATCGTAATCATCGCCATTGGGGTCCAGCAGACTGCAGGTCGTGCAACCGTTGAGCTGCCAGTAGAGGGAGCCGTAAATGGTCAGTGTGTCCCAGGTTGCTTCGACAAAGGCGAGAGTATCAACATTTCCGCCGAATAGCGAATCCAGCAGCGCCAGATACGTAACGCCCGCGGGCAGAGCTCCCCCTCCACCGTCTTCGTAGGCACTTACCACACTGTCGAGCCCCGTATCCTGTTGCAACGTCATTTCATCCAGTGATCCGATACTCAATTTACGGCGGGCCAGATCGGCAAGGTCGATGTTAATATGATTCCGGTCGTCCCAATCCGGGTAAATTGGCTTGACAACCTCGTAATAATTGTTATCACGGCCGAACTGCATGACCATTTGCACCTTTGGACCCTCAGCGTCGCTCCAGGCTCCGCCTCCGGCAGCGGGATCTCCGAAGACATACATTTCCATATTATTATAAGCAAAGAAACTCTGATTGTTGGCATTATTCCCCTGCTGCAGGTTTTTTTTGATTGCCACCATGTGTCCCGCCGGCAGCCCCGCTGTGGGGATGTTGGGGTTTCCCTCGAAGAGCAGCACCAGAGACTGCTCCCTGGTACGGATCCCGTTTACGGCATCATATTCGCCCTGAACACCGTCCGGCGGCTGATAATCCGAATTCTCATCCGTATTGGCAACGGCAACGGCAAAAGCCGAATCCGGCCTAAAAATCAGAGAATCCACATGTGTTATGCCCAACTCCTGCCATTCATTCGCCACCAGTTCCAGTTTGGCGATTTCCAAAATATTCGTGCCCACAGTGGGGTCCTGAGGTTCAACGCCATCCACCCAGAGCCTGAAATTAGGGACGGCACTCCAGGCAACATCTCCGGTTCCCGCTTTTTCAAAATCACTGAGCATGACCCGGTAAAGCCGCCAGGTTTTATCTCCGTTGGCATTCACCGTAGCGCTGACCTCCTCATCTATCAGCGGTCTCAGGCTGTAGGTAAAATAATCATTCTCAAAGTCCGGCGCTTCATTGCCGTCCAGATCTTCCGTATCCGGTATCCTGGAACCCAGCATGAGACTGTTCCCCTCGGTGCCATCCACCTGGTCGTAATTCGATGAACCCGAGGTGTAAGCCCAGTTGTCCCCGTTGGGATCTGCGGGATCAACCCCGGGACCGGTATTAATGGGATTTGAGCCCGGGTCATCATAGGTGAATCCCGGCGGCAGGCAGTCTCCGTAACCATTTTCCCGTTCATCGGTGCAGCCGTCAATGCCGACGTCTTCGCCCTCATCGAGAATACCGTTACCATAACTGCCGCTTACCGGTATATCTTCCGTGTTAAGGACCCCGTTATCATTGGTGTCTTCGCTGATATATCCGATATCAATGTGCAGCGCCAGTGTCGAATCGGTTATGCCTACCGGGTTCAGCCAGATATCGAGGTACTTGCTGTTCGTTTGATTTTGCTCGCTGGTGTACAGGGCGGTGGTAATCCCGTTCCACATATCCGGGTCATCGGTATCACTCTGGAACATGGTCTTCAGCACGAGGATACGAGTTGTATTGTTGTTAGCCTGGGCGGAAGTTTCCTGATTGGGCCAAATATCGGAAGTGGGAATATCGAGATAAGGATTGTACCAGATCATTTTCCCGCGGTGTGTAATATCCTTGCCCACGGGAGGGGCTGCAAGCTGCCAGGTTTTCTGCATAATGCTGGGGGCCGTGGTGCGCTTTGAAGATTCAAAATCATCAATGAATGCCTGTCCCAACGGATTCGGATTCGGATAAACTTCCGCCAGTTCTCCCTCGATGGAAAAACTCGAGGGCTGATTGGTCTTGACAAAAGGCAGCCAGTCAATGGCCTTCGTCAGAAAATCAAGGTTCTTATTGCTGTATCTTCCATTGATATCCCAGATAAAATTCCGGACCGGTTCGTAGCCCACATCCACTTTTTCATCCACTATGGTTTGATTATAATACATACCCACCAAGCCCAGTTGGAAATTATCACTGAGGTTCAGCTGCAGGGCGGTGCCGGCCAGGACTTTCTGGTCAAAAGAAAGAAATTCATTTTCCTGAAAGGTTACTTTCACATTTGAGGTGGGATCGGTACATTCCGGGCAGTCGATGAAGTTAACCGTGCCTGAAAAGTAGTCGATGGTATAATCGATGTCTTTTTTCATGAGCCTGCCATTGACCCGTATCTCTTCACTGCCCTCAACGATCATGAAACCGCCCAGATTGATGCTTGAGCTGTTCTGAGTGGTTTTGACTTTCAGGGAGAAGCGGCTCTCAGAGGCAATTTCCTGCGGGTCGGTGGAAAAATACATGGCGGGTCCGGTATCATCCTCATCAGCCCAGTCGCCGTCGGCATCATGCAGGGCCGTCACCGCGTCCAAATCCGGACTGTTCACACCCCAGTACACATACTGCGAAGGGTCTGTGGCGGGATTATAAAACTGATCCACCGGATCGCCGGCCTGATTGGTGCGGGGTGTAGTATCATAGGCGAAAGGCAGATGTTCCGGGAAGAAGAGCTCACCCGTGGCAAAGTTGATAAAACTACGGTCAACAATTCCGTCCCCGCCGGGAATTTCGTTGAAGTTTTCGTCCAGATTATCCAGTCCGAAAATGTTCAGGTAAGAATTGCCGCTGGCGGCTATGATATCCTGACCTGTGCCGCTTTCGGTATCAATGATCTCCAATTCCAGTCCGTTAGGGTCAATATTACTGGCTCCCAGATAATATACATTTTTGAACATCAGCGGCCAGGTATCGTCATCCGGTGTCGTGGTGTGACGGGGTTTGATGAGTTTGAGGATAATGTCCTGAGCGGGTGTGTATTCGCCGTCACCGTTTGTATCAGTATAGCCATCTTCGTCATCCCACAGATTGTTGTTGTTCATATCCACAAAGATCAGACCCTGTTCGGGACTATAGGCTGCACTGAGTTCTCCGCCGTAAATCCCCAGTTCCTCTCCGGGGTCATATTCGCCGTTGGTATTATCGTCGAAAAACCAACCCCCGGTCTCATCTCCGGAACCTATCTGATTGGAAAAATACAGACCGGTTTCTTCACCGACATCGTAAGCGGCATTGTCGTTCACATCGTCATACCAGCTGTGCAGAGGCAGTTCGTAAAGGAAATTTCCCGCACCTACATAGAGCAGGCTGTCTTCGGCCGGGTCCCACAGTCCGTTACCGTTGGCATCGTCCGTTACGGGTTCACCGCTGTTGACATAGTTAAAATCTCCGACGGCTTGCGGGGGATCCGAAAGGATGTACTCTCCCGTCGTATTGTTGTAGCTGTCAATGGTGTAACCGATACCGATTGCCTCTGTTGAGTTGGAAGACTTCATGTGCACGTAACCCGTCAACTGGTCGATTTCGTAATCCTGATCTTTGATCAATAATGTCCAGCGTCCCGTTTCCGAATCACCGTTATCGGGATCGGAGGGGTCCAGATACGCAGTGCCGGTAATGGAACCGTTCTGGTCCGTCTTGTAAAGGTTCACCCGGCCAATGACATAGGTTGTATCGATCACATGCCGGTCATCGGTGGTCAGGGGATAATACATGTTTTTGAAGGTTTCATCTATAAAAAAGTAACGGTCTTTTAGGAAATCACTGTCCTTTATGGTGTAATCTTCTGCAGCCTCGCCGCCGTTCACTGTGCGTGAGGACTGCCGGACCTGCTCCCGTGAAAGAATGGTTGTAATCTTCAGGGGACCCAACTGGTGGAGCAGTTTCACGCCGAAAAGTCCCTCACTTTTGGAACTACCGCCATTGACGAACTGTGTTGACGGGAGTCTGAGTCCGATATTCCCGGCTTCACCGGATTGCCAGATATCATCCTCTTTTCCCTCATACTTCAGCCTCAGGTTATTTTCCCAGGCAAAATCGGCCTCAGAATTCTGATTCACCAAAATCGACAGACGATCACCGATGGTGCCTTTGATATCAAACTGCTGTTTCTGGTTGATACTCAGATCCCATGATTTATTGTCCTGCTGATTGAGTGCGACCTGGTCCTTGTTCTGGAGGATCAGGGAACCGTCAATATTGATACTGCCCTTGATCACCAGGTTCACATTGGTTCCGCCCACGGATGTATTGATAATACTGATGCCGGCGTTGCTGTTATTCTGACGAATACGTTGTTTTTTCGTGAGCTTGTTGATGCGGTCCAGCTTGAACTGCTGATACATATTTTGTTTTAAAGCCTTTTCACGGTACCAATCCAGTTCCATGACTGATCCGATGAGAATTGGAAATCCCTGGTGAGTTTTACTGATGAACAGGGTTCCCGGGAGCCTGCCCGGTTCAATGACTGTACGGATGGAATCAACTTTTTCAGATTGTTTACGGTGGAGGTTGGGATCCACAAAATGGGTATTCCACAAAGAATCACTGGTGATGAGAACGAGAGTGCGGGGTTTTGCATCGAAAGGTCGGAAGATTTTATGAACTAAATTTATATGTGAAACCGGGAATGTTACTTTTCGGGCGTCGGATTGGCCTGGATATAGCAATCCCTGCAAGGCAGTGAAAACCAGCATTATTAAAAGGAATCGGAGACTGAAAACAGTCTTCCTCAATTTAGCACCGCGATTTAACTAACACCATGGTAACAGTGTTTCGCCGGCTAACTCCTACTATTTAGTTGAGGGGAATTTTCGGTTTGGGCGGCAGAGAGTTCTTCCAGAAGTTTTTTCATTTTTCTGAAAGCCCTGCCTCTATGGGAAATATTGCTTTTTTCCGCGCTTGTCATCTCTGCAAATGTTTTGTATAATTGAGGGATATAAAATACGGGGTCATACCCAAAACCACCAACACCTTTTCGTTCGTTAATAATACGGCCTTCTACGACTCCGTTTTCCAATAGTTCCCTGTCGTCGTCCACGTATGCAATAACAGTCAAAAATCGCGCCGAACGCTCTGATTCAGGCACGGTTTTCAGTTCCCGCAGCAATTTGGTGACATTTTCTGCGTATGTGGCATTTTCACCTGCATAGCGTCCGGTTCTCACGCCTGGTTGTCCCCGGAGACAGGCAACCTCAAGACCGGTATCGTCGGCAAGAGCAGGCAGACCCGTAAGGCGATGGACCGTACGGGCCTTGATGAGGGCATTTTCCCGGAGGGTTCGGCCGGTCTCGGCAATTTCGCCGATTTGCGGAAATTCATCCAGCAGCTTGATATCGATACCCAGGGGTTCCAACAGGGGCAGCAGCTCTCTCAATTTGTCTTTATTATGTGTAGCCAGTATAATGATCATGGTTTTGGGTTAATTCGGACTGCGAAAATTACAAATTTCCGTTGATTCAGGGCCCCATCATTTCAACCCTCTTCATATCACCCTGTACAGAACAAGCCGGCCTAAGCAAATGAAGGACAGATTCATTCCCGGCCGCCATGTGGAATGCCGGGTCCGGGCTTTGCCTCTGAAACTCATACGGATTGATTATTTTTTTTGATGGTCGGTTAGGCCAACCTATAATAAATTTGCCCGCTTTCAAATGACTGTATCCGACGCAGTTGACTGGAAAATGAAAGCAAATTGGTCTGGTAGCTCAGTCGGTAGAGCAGAGGACTGAAAATCCTCGTGTCGGCAGTTCGATTCTGTCCCAGACCACAAAAAATCCTCTGTTTTACGACAGAGGATTTTTAGTTTTTTGAGATTACACACTTGTTTACTGTGAGTGAATAATATCCAACTTGTGGGGGATATCCCCTGGTATTCAGCAGTTGAACTCACTGATATAATCCTTCAATTTTATACCGGGAGAGGAGTTTATCCTATTTTTTCTCATAATAAAAACTATGAGCTGTTATTGCCGCGTGCATTTTCATCCATCTGCGAAATTATTAACATCCGCCGATGTCATAATATCCTCGCTATTGGTTCCCTTCCGGTCTGCTTTTAGCAAACACTCGTTGAGATACGTAAAGAAGGCAGTGCAAAAACGGAAAGCGAACCGGAAAATGATAGGTTTATACAATGACAACTTTCTTGATGATCTCGCAAAAAAAATCTTTTGACCAAATATTAATTAGGGTTTCCTCAAAAAGTAATAACCATTAATAAATACAAGGAAATAGGTTAGATTAATCGTAAATTATGTGCAAGGATAACAGTCAATTATATTAAAAACCCTTGCAAATAAAGCTATCTAATAATGTTCTTCGTAAAATGGCGCTTTTCAATCCCCAATTGGAATGTCTGATATCGATCGTCCGCAGAATCCATCATGCAAACGGTGTGTTGTTGACAGTCTCTGACGGACTTCCTGTAAGTTCTTTTTAAAGGGATTTTGGCCAGTAGGCAGTATGCGTGACTTTTGTATTTCTCCATGCGATTTGACAGTTGCAGTTATCCACCTCGATGGGAACTTTTCCCATGGGAACTGAAACTAATTTCTAACTCTGATGCCAAATATCGTAACTGAGGCTGATGGTGATATATTTTTTTCCAGCACACACCGGAAAAAATCAAGATCAACATACCGTAGATTCGCAAAGAGAATTTCCACATTCAAGAGAGCCGAAAGATTGAAATTGTATAACAAGATATATGCCTCTTAATATATGCATAGCGTAATATTGCCATAAGGAGGGGTTTGCGCTGTGTTTTTTCAAAAAACCGATCAGTTTCACAAAATGTGAAAGAAGATTCATGTACAAACAGAAAGGATGATGATCATGGAAAAGTTTATGAATAGAATTTTACGGCTGATTTTCGCTTTGGTATTATTGTTCTCAATTCCCGGTGTCTTTGCTTCCAATGGGTATTTTTCCCACGGATATGGTACACCTGGAAAGGGAATGGCCGGAGCTGGAATCGCCCTGCATTTAGGAAATTTAGGTTCAGCCAATAATCCTGCAGCAATGGTCTTTAACCAAAAAGGGTTCGAAATTAACTTAGCCGCCTTTATGCCATTCAGGGAATATAAGATCGGCGATGGAGATGTTGTGGAAAGTGATTCTAAATTTTTCCCGGTTCCTTCATTGGGCGCGAACTGGATAATAAATGAAACCATTGCAGTAAATGTGGCAGTTTATGGTAATGGTGGTATGAATACCAACTATGATGCCTATACTTACGTAGGCCAGGATGAGCTTGGAAATCCAGTGATGCAAAAACCCACCGGTGTTAATCTATCTCAACTTTTCACCGGGTTAAGTGTTGCCAGAAAACTCGGGGAAAACCATTCAATCGGTGTTTCTTTCATTCTGGGATATCAAATGTTTGAGGCGGAGGGCCTGTTGGCATTTGCAGGTTCGTCTTCCGATGCGGAGAATTTCAATAAGAACGGTACGGATAACTCGACAGGTTACGGATATAAAATCTGATATCTTGGAAATATTTCTCCAATATTATCTGTCGGAGCCAGTTACCAGAGCAGAATCCTGATGAGTGAATTTGATAAGTATAAAGGATTGTTTGCTGAAAAAGGTGACTTTGATATCCCTGCAACCTGGACAGTTGGTGTGGCAGTGAAGCCCAATGAAAAATTGACAATTGCCTTTGATGTACAGCAAATCCACTACAGCAGTATAAACTCTATTGCCAATCCGTTTAAAGTTGAAGAAATCTTTCCCATGGTTCCCGATGGTTCCGGTGGTTATATAAGCAATCCAAATTTTGTCCCCCTGGGCAGTGATAACGGTGCAGGTTTCGGCTGGGAAGATATGACTATTTTTAAATTGGGTTTTAACTACAAGGTTAGAGATGACTTATGTGCCAGAGCTGGATTTTCACATGGAAATCAACCCATTCCGGAATCAGAGATGAACTTTAACATCTTAGCTCCCGGTGTCATTGAAAACCATATTTCATTCGGGCTGACCAAAAGATTGGAAAATGGTAAAGCCATAAGTTGTGCCGTCACTCATGCTTTATCTAACTCCGTTAAAGGTATTGATGCTGTCACTCAGGCCATGATGCAAATCAATCAGAATATCGAACTAACTATGAATCAATGGGAAGTGGAATTCGGCTATAGCTTCTAAAAATATCTTAAGTTTTCCCTGTCCGAAAGGGCAGGGAAAACATTTTTTGTGAGGAAGAATCTCCACTTACTTCAACAAATCCACCGATTCATTATCAATCTGCTGCCAATCACCCGTTGTAACAAATCAACTCCATAAGACGATGTATAATGAATTGCAGATTTCTCATTTGCAGTCTTACGACTTGAGCTTCATTTTATAATTCTCATCATAACAATTTTACGAATGACGGGGCCACCAAAAAAAATCCTCTGTTTTACGATAGGGGATTTTTGGTTTCTGTAGCCATTGAATATCCAATTCCGCACTTCCTCCGGGGCAGAATGGCCTTGCCGCAGCGTGTCAACTTTGTATGACAAATTAAAAGGCGATATGGCGTATTACGACGGCAGAAGCCAGTTGGTACCGGAGATAACCGGCAAACAAGTCCGGAGTGTAGGCAAATATCCGGGCGTTTGGCCAAGAATTGTGGGCCGGTGGAAGCTTGCTGCCATTAGCTGGACAGCCAATGATGCCGCGAAATAGATTTTGAGTTGAGGAAAGTGTTCTAATAAGCGGCCAATCAGGCGAAGCCGGAGCCGACGTTCTTTTTGGCCTCCGTTACTCCGTGCTCGTTTGTATTTTTCTGAATCCCATCGTTATACCGCCACGGACATTGCGCTAATGCGGTGAGCGGCATACGGGAGATCGCCTCAACAGGCGTAAATCAGTTGAGTACCGCCTTGAAGGCCTCGATTGCTTTTGAAATATCCGCTGCAGTAATACCTGCATGGGTCACCAGGCGCAGGCGTGTGCCTCCCGTATCGAAAAACCGGACACCCCGCTCAGCCATGTGTTGCACCAGTTGCAGGGGGGAGATCCGTTTCGTATCTACGTCGAAATAGACAATATTCGTCGATACTTTTTGCAGATTGAGTTGAATACCCGGAAGCTTGGACAATTCTTCTGCCAGGTGACGGGCATGGTCATGATCTTTCCGTATCTGAGCAACGCCATTTTCAAGTGCATACAGGCCTCCGGCGGCGATAATCCCGGCCTGACGCATACCGCCGCCCAGAGATTTACGGATACGCCGGGCCCTCCGGATGAAATCAGCATCTCCACAGATCACAGAGCCCACCGGTGCGGCAAGACCCTTGGAAAGGCAGAAAGTCACGGAATCCGCCATACCTGTAAGATCATTAACGGGCAAGCCGAGAGCAACGGCAGCATTGAATATGCGGGCGCCGTCGATGTGCAGTTTCAGCCGGTGTTTACGGGCAATGTCCGCAACGGCCTGCAGATAATCGGGGCTCAGGGGGGTTCCAAAACAGCGATTGTGCGTATTTTCCAGACAGATCAGACGGGTGACGGGAAAATGAATATCATGTGGCCTTATGGCCGCGCGGAGCTCTGCGAGGGCGAGAGTCCCGTCTTCCCGGTTCGTCAGCTGGCGGGAGTGAATGCCCCCATAAACGGAAACCCCGCCGGCTTCGTAATAAAAAGTGTGCGACTGATTTCCCACAATGATTTCCGAGCCCCGCTCACAATGTGCAAGGATCGAAACCAGATTGCCCATGGTCCCGCTGGAGACCAGCAGAGCCTTTTCCTTCCCCAGTAGCCCGGCGGCTTTTTCCTGCAGCGCATTGACAGTGGGGTCCTCATCAAAAACGTCGTCTCCCAGGGGTGCCGCGGCAATGGCTGCCCGCATTTCGTTTGAAGGCTGTGTAAATGTATCGCTCCGCAGATCAATAATTTTCATAATTTCCTTATTCCGTTGGTTTTCATCAGCAATTCCCGCTCCCGGCAATTTTTTTAAAAGCTACAGGGTTCAACCGGAAAAGTCCGGTGTTCACATCGGATGTCGATTCTTAATATCCATCCTTCTTTCTCCCCGGGGAGCGGCTCTAAATTTACACATGCTTTCGCAGAGGAAATTATTTTATAATGCCCGTGTAATCACACTGGACGACCAACAGCCCCGGGCAAACTCGCTGTTTGTATCCGATGGAATGCTGGAGGCCGTGGGAACCAATTTAACCGCAGACGGGAAAGGCTGTGAACGAATTGACCTTCAGAATGGTGTGGTAGTGCCGGGGTTGACGGATGCCCATGTGCATCTGCAAAGCCTGGGTCGTTTTTTAGAGGGCTTGCAGCTTAACCGTATCGCTTCGCCGGAAGCTGTGGCACAGTTAGTAAGGCGGAAAGCAAATGAGATACCACCAGGCGAATGGATTCTGGGACGGGGCTGGGATCACACAAAATGGCCACGGCAGCGTTTTCCTGCAGATACGGTACTCAACAATGCCGCCCCGGATCATCCCGTATTGCTAACCCGGGTTGACGGACACGCCGTCTGGGTTAATAAGGCCGCCCGGGCAATGGCCGGTTTCACTCGCGGAGCGAATCTGCCGGAGGGCGGGGCCGTCAAAGGTGATTGTGTGTTCATCGATAATGCAATGAATTTGATCACTAAAATCCTGCCCGGTGTCAGCGATGCTGCCTTGGAACGGCAAATCCGCCTTGGAGCGATGACTTTCGCAAGCCGGGGACTTACCTGTGTCCACGATGTCTGTCAGGATGCGCGTATTATTCGCATCATCAAAAAACTCGTGGCAGCAGGGGAATTCCCCCTGCGCTGTTACGGCCTGCTGGAATACGGTCATGCAGATCTTCTGCGGGAATATTTTACGCGAGGTCCCTACCTTAGCGACCGCTACACAATCCGGGGAGTTAAGACTTTTATAGATGGCGCCTTTGGGAGCCGGGGGGCGGCCCTGCTGGAACCGTATGCAGATGATCCGTCTAACCGGGGGCTCCTACTGCTGCCTGCCGAAGAGCTTGGACAACTGGCTAATCGCTGCCGCAATGCCGGTTTCCAGCTCTGCACCCATGCCATTGGCGACAGGGGTTGTCGGGTTGTGCTGGATACTTACGCCACAGTGCTGGGAAAAACAAAGGATCATCGCTGGCGGATTGAACATGCCGAGATGGTAGCTCCGGAGGATTTGCAGCGGTTCCGGAAGCTGGGTGTAATCCCCTCGCTGCAGCCATCGCACTGCACCTCGGATATGCCCTGGATCGAAGACCGTATCGGTCCGGAGCGGACTCATTTCATTTCACGTCTGAAATCCTTTATCGATCTCGGTCTGAAAGTTCCGGGAGGTTCCGACAGCCCCATCGAGAAGGGTGATCCGCTGGAGGAATTTTATGCCGCCGTCACCCGTCAGGATCACAGAGGTTACCCTCCAGGAGGCTGGCACCCCCAAGAGAAGATCATGCCCTTGCAGGCTTTGAAAATGCTCACATTGTGGCCGGCCTATGCCGCCTTTGCCGAGGGGCGCAGAGGGCGTTTAAAAAGAGGCTATGATGCCGATTTCACCGTTTTGGATCAGGATGTCACGCTCTTGACAGACCGGCGTATCCTGCAAACAAAGATCCTCATGACGGTTATAGCCGGGGAAGTGGCTTTTACCGGCTTTTAGTCCCGGGTATTCGGTTTTCAGACTTCCTCGGCATCCTCAAAGAGTGTCGTGCTTAAATAGCGTTCCCCCGTATCCGGCAGGATGGCCACGATCACTTTGTTCCGGTTTTCAGAGCGGCCTGCAATTTCCACGGCAGCATGTACCGCTGCTCCTGAGCTGATACCTGCGAGAATACCCTCCTCCCGGGCAAGCCGGCGGGCCATGTCAAAAGCCTGTTCACTGGAAACTTTATAAACCTCATCTATAATATCACGGTTGAGATTTTCCGGAATAAATCCCGCACCAATCCCCTGTATTTTGTGAGGTCCGGGATCGCCGCCGGAGATGACAGGTGATTCAACGGGTTCAACGGCCACGGACAGAAAACCGGGTTTAAGAGCTTTAATGATTTCTGAAATTCCGGTGATAGAACCGCCTGTTCCAACACCGGAAACCAGAATGTCGGCCTGACCGTCGGTGTCATTCCAGATCTCCAGGGCTGTTGTACGGCGGTGTATCTCGGGATTGGCAGGATTAACAAATTGCATGGGGATTACCGAGTTTACAGTTTCAGCAGCAATTTCTTCCGCCTTATTGATGGAACCTTTCATACCTTTATCTCCGGGCGTAAGCACTAATTCCGCTCCCAGTGCTTTCAGCAATTTACGTCGTTCGAGACTGAGCGTATCGGGCATGGTTAGTATCAGATGGTATCCTCTCACAGCGCAGGTCAGGGCGAGACCAATACCGGTGTTGCCGCTGGTAGGTTCAATGACGGTTGTACCAGGCCCCAGTTTGCCCAGTCTTTCGAGAGCGTCTATCATTCCCACGCCTACGCGGTCTTTGACGCTGCCGGCGGGATTAAAGGCTTCCAGTTTGGCAAGTATTTGTGCCCCGGTGCCGCTATACACTTTGTTAAGCTGGACCAGCGGTGTATTGCCGATCAGTTTAGTCATATCTGTTGCGATTTTCATGATGTCTCTTTCCTGTTGAATTTGTATTAAGTCAGGGTTTGTGGTGTTCTGATTATTTATTATTGTAAAGTCTTGTATTTGGGGGCACCGATTTCACTACCCACATATTCCCGCCGATTACGGCGCCCTTGCCGATGATTGTTTCACCGCCCAGAATAGTGGCACCGGAATAAATGGTCACATCATCCTCGAGAGTCGGGTGACGCTTATGCCCCTTCATCGCCCTTTCCACGCTTAGAGCACCGATGGTAACGCCCTGATACAGCTTGACCCTGTCTCCGATGAGCGTGGTTTCTCCCACAACAACACCGGTACCGTGATCGATGAAAAATGATTTCCCGATAGTGGCACCGGGATGGATGTCGATACCTGTCTGGTGATGAATATACTCGCTCATGATCCGGGGCAGTAAGGGAACTTCCTTCTCGTGGAGATAATGTACAACCCGATAAACGGTCATGGCTGCAATACTGGGATATGCCATGATTATCTCATCACGGCTGTTTGCCGCCGGGTCGCCGTCCATAGCAGCCTGCACGTCCAGTTGCAGCAGCTCCCGTATAACGGGAATCTCGTTCAAAAAATCAAGTACGATGTTCTCAGACAAGCTCCGACATTCATCCTGCTGGAGTGTCTCGTGATGCTTGTTGTGTTCAAAACAGATGCATTTATTGATCTCCTCACTTAAATGCTTATAGAGCCAAACGACTCTTTCTCCCGTCGTGTACGGGAGTGCCGTATCTTCAACTGCCATCCGGTCGTAATAACCGGGATAGATGATTTTACGGATGATTTTCATAATATTTATGATATGCTCCTGTGAAGGCAGATTTTCACCGCCGGTGCGGTTAATGGCACCCTTGTTTTCATAGGAATGCAGGATACGGGCAACAATTCGCCCGATTTTTTGAGTGTCTCTCATGTTCCTTTTTTGTTAATATGCCTTCACGCTCCGTTACGACGGACGCTGCCGCCAAAGGCGGATAGAAAGGCCCGGTTAATGCTCCGCTTACAGTGGAATAATGGTTTTGGCTTGTACCACGGCTTTAAACCAATGATTAAGACTGCAAATCTGATTGTGGTGTAATTTAAACAGTCTAATATTATTAAGAAAAATAAGTCCGATACAATATGCAAATTTATGGAATTTGCCGGCGAGTATGCGATTGTTTACGACGTGCAAAATCGGGCATATATGAGACTCATTTAAAAATATATAAATAAGACTTGCACGGTCGCATATAACCTGCGTAAGTTTGATAAGTAGGAATAATTACTGTTTATGAGATTTAGTTCACAAAGAGAAGCCATCTTAAGTTACATTCGCGGAGTGCAGAGTCACCCCACGGCTCAGGATATCCATGAGTCGGTCAAAAAGATATTCCCTTCTTTGAGTTTGGGAACTGTCTATCGTAACCTAAATCAGCTCCTGGAACATCAACTGATAACTGCTATAAAACAGGACGAGATTGTGCATTACGATGGCAATATTTCAGACCATCAGCACTTTCGCTGTAAAAATTGTGATTCGATCATTGATCTGGAGTTCCCCGTAAAAGATATTATTCTGGAGCATGTACCCCGTTTTGGCCATGAGATACAGGCCTATGAACTTTATATGACCGGTATATGTAAAAATTGTAAAAACGAAACAAAATGAAAAATCAACAATAAGGAGACAAGTATGTTAGTAACAAAAAAAGCACCGGAGTTTACCGCTACAGCGGTCTTACCCGATAATTCTTTCAAAGAGATCAGTCTGGCAGATTACAAAGGTAAAAAAGTCGTTCTCTTTTTCTATCCGCTGGATTTTACCTTTGTGTGCCCCACGGAAATACTGGCTTTTGATCATCGCCTTGAAGAATTCAAGAAACGCGGTGTGGAAGTTTTGGGTTGTTCCATCGACTCTCATTTCAGTCACTGGGCCTGGCGCAATGTTGACACCAAGCATGGCGGAATCGGCCAGATCGGGTATCCCCTGATCGCCGATGTGGATAAGTCCATCGCCCGCAACTACGATGTATTGGTGGGTGCTGAACCTGCAACCGTCATTACCGCAGAAGAAGAAAAAGAGACCACAATCGGCGGGGCCGTCGCTTTGAGGGCTTCTTTTCTGATCGATGAAGAAGGTAATATTGCTCATTCGGTAATCAACAATCTTGATCTCGGCAGAAATGTGGACGAGATGCTGCGCATGGTAGATGCACTGAACTTTTTCCAGAAAAACGGTCAGGTCTGCCCCGCAGGCTGGACGGAAGGTGAAGAAGGCATGACCGGATCTACTGACGGTGTTGCAGATTATCTGGCAAAACATGCCGATACATTATAATTAACCACTGCCGGGAGGGAGCAAAATGTTCCCTCCCATAATTTTTAAGGAGAGTATCATGAACCATAAACTACCCGAACTGCCATACTCAAAGGATGCCCTTGAACCTCATATTTCCAGGGAAACCCTGGAATATCATTATGGGAAACATCATCAGGCCTATGTCAACAATCTAAATAACCTGATTCCCGGCACCGAGTTTGCCGAGCTTCCACTTGAAGAGATCGTCAAACAAGCCTCCGGAGGCTTGTTCAACAACGCCTCACAGACATGGAACCATTCCTTTTATTGGAATTGTCTCAGTCCCACCGGCGGAGGAAAACCGAACGGAAGCTTAGAAAAAAAGATCATCTCAACTTTCGGTTCCTTTGAAGAATTCAAAGATCAGTTTTCAAAAAAAGCAATCACCACGTTCGGATCCGGCTGGGCCTGGCTCGTTAAAACGGCCGATGGCGCTCTTGAGATCATCAGCACCAGTAATGCCGGGTCGCCTCTGACAGAAGGGAAAACACCCCTGCTGACCTGTGATGTCTGGGAGCATGCTTATTATGTGGACTATCGTAATGCCCGCGCAAAATATGTCGATGCCTTCTGGAACCTGGTCAACTGGGAGTTCGTCGCTGCAAATCTGTAATGCAGTACTATCCAGGCGGATTATTATGGTCTTCTTATTAGCTTAGCTATCCGCACGGACAGGACTATTACGGAAAGAGGCTGTTTGTAAGAACAGCCTCTTTCATTATCATCAGGCCGGGTGTTGTGATCTAAAAACATTAATTCACCCCCAAATGTACACCGATAATCACTCACTCCGAATACCGAATGGCAAAGTGCGACACTGAGTACAGCCCTGATACAACTCCGACTTCAATTATTCTGGCGGTCTCTCACAACATCTCCATCATCACTCACCCTGTACAAAAACCCTTCTTCCCGAATTATCCCAATCTTCAACACCTTTTCAGGATCAGCATATTTCAGAGGATCATAGCTGATAATTGCACCGATCCTGCCACGGGCAACATCGCCGTCTGCATCAACAAAATACACCCACCCGGATTCCCGTTGTAGGTTCAACTTCTTTACTAACTCAGTCATTTATGATATCCTTCGAGTGTTGAAATGTCATTAGCATACCGGAGTGTTCGTTCACAAGACCGGAATATCCACATCTCTTTTACTAGCTTAAAACAGTTACGCCGGAAGTGCAGGCGCGAGTTTGAAACGCTATTTGCAAAGTATCTCGATTTTGTCATTCTTCCTGATTTGAATCAGCGTAGCAATCATTTACGATCGGCGCAATAGTGCTTTTAATAACCCGCAGGGTTATCTCCGTATATTTGCTTTAAGGATCTTTCCGTCATCACAATGCTATTTGATGTAATCAGCTAATATTTCCAGTTGATCTGACAGATTGGGTTTTTACTGATTTTTTAAAAATAAAACCACTGACTGCCAGGTTGGATATTTCGTACCCGGCCCAAAATGTAAAAGTCTCCCCTTAAAGTTGTCGGCTCCGTTTTTTGATCTATCATCAATAAGATAGTCGCCACAATTTAATTCTTTATGGTGGCTGATTATCAGCCTTTTCAGAGCCACGTCACCCAGGTATTTTTTAACCCATTCAAGTTTATCTGACCAGGCTGATGGATTTTCCCAGGGAGCAGTCGATAAAATATATGTATCAAACAGTTCTGCTAATTCACGATAGGCATCGATGGCACCAGGCAGCGGTTTCATTTTGCCAAATATACCGGGGATTTCATCATTACGACCTTTATACTCCTTGATAATTTCTTGGGGACATTGATCAATTCCCGATTGGAAATCAACAAGCACATTGTCCATATCGACAAAAAGGATTTTTTTACTCACATAGCTTCCATTTTTAAGGCTTTACAATTTAATGCGTTCCGGCTGTGCAGAAAAGACATCTTGGTATATTATTAAGCAGACTTACTCTTGACATGATGTGTACACAGATTATTCAATTTGCTCAAAACAGGCTGGTGAATATCTGTGAGAATAATAA
>JAJRUW010000030.1 GCA_024277615.1 Fidelibacterota bacterium
CATATTCCAGTCGCTGATAATCAGAGAGATCCCCGGTTTTTGCTGTAAGAATTTTTTGGCTTGCAGTCCATCTTCAGCTTCAACAATATCCGTATAGCCCAAAGATTTAAGTATTGAGACCTCAATCTTTCTCATTGTCCTGGCATCTTCAGCCAGGAGAATTTTTACATTTTCTGGTTTTGTTTTCATACGGATACCTTTTAAAATGGTTTTGATACAGACTTTACCTGACAGCTCTGATGCCTGTTACGATGCTTTGTAAAATTTGCTGTATTTTGTAGGCAAGCCCATAGGCGTGATCAGGGCTCATGCCTGTTACAGGCCGGATAATTTTTAGTTGATCAATAGTAGTACACTTCTTTTTGACTAATACTTTCTCTACAGTCCCAAGCATTTTTAAAAGAAAGCTATAGGTCTGTGTCGGGGTAACCATCCCTTTAGGAAAAAGGAGGTCTTCCGGTGGAAGGTGCTCTACCTTCAGCAATAATTGGTAGTTTTCCATACTTGTTTTCAAGACATCTTTCGGTTTTTTTCCTGTAAACCGTTGGACTGAAATGTTTTTTGCTCGTTCCACCGTTTCTGAGGTGAATTGACTTTCGACAACACCTAAGACAAGATTTTCTATAATTGCCAACAGATGGTAAATATCATTAGGCGTTACAATCCGTTCGCCCTTAAACCGACCGACAATAACATTAAACAGGTCTGCAATGGATTCAATTTTATCCCCTATGGAACGGTTTGTTTCGATCTGCAACAGACTGTTATTGCTATATCCAACTATCTCATCCATACGCTGAATGATCTGTTCCGAATTTGCACTAGCTACATCCATTCTCTGTTTAATCGTCTCCATCTTAGCCGTTTCTTTTTCCATAAGATCATGTATGGATATCGTGGTACTGTTCATTTCCTGCACCATCGATTCAACCGTTTTAATGGAGTTGAGAGAGAGAGGGATTGTTCCACGAATATGTTCAACATTCTGGGTAATGGTCTGAGACATAGTCCCCGTTTGTTTGGCAAGAGCCCCTATTTCGTTGGCAATAACAGCAAACCCGGCACCTGCCTGACCAGCTCTCGCCGCTTCAACATTTGCATTTAATGAAAGCACATGGGTCTGGGCAGTGATTTCCTGAATCAATTGTACCGTTACAGATATGCTGCTAGCCAGTTCTTCTAACACCGTTATCTGCTCCCTGGCATCCTGCGATTGGGCCAGAGCAGCTTCGTTCATATTTCGGTTTTCATCAACATTTTCGGCAATGATATTGATATTTGCAGAACTACTGGTTACGTCTACGGCCACAGCCATAATTGAATCGGTGATGCTTTTTAGAAAAGATGTTGCCTCCAGGGCATGATTTGAGCTGCTTTCGGCAGTCTCTTGCATGTTCAATGACTCTTTCAATAACTCGTTGGAGGCAGAAGAGAGTTCTTCTGAAACATTTCCAATCTGTTCTTCAACCACCGCTTCCCATCGTTCCTGGTTTTTCTCCCTAGTGACTAATTGCCAGGTAACGATGAGCCTATTATCTCTTGAATATTTCTTTAACGGAGCAATGTGTGTAAAAATAATTTCATTACCAATATCCAATAGTGACGTAACAGGAAAAGATGCTCCTGTAGTACATTTTCTTCTTTGTTTGTCGGGATCGAGGTAGAAGTCAAAGAAGTTATAAGAAGAGAGCTTTGCAATGTTGTTAAAGGGAAGCCAGGTTTTAATATTTTCAAAGATATCCACCAGCGCAGTATTGTAATAAACGATGTCCCCCTCTGCCGTTATAACAAAGACAGCACTATTGATGTTATCCAACAGCCTGTATTGCCGTGCATGAAGCGCCTGCCTATATTTCCTAAAAAACATCATATAATGTCCTTGCTCTGGTTAACCATAAACTCACACACCTCTTGTGTTATCTAATAATTCCGGAAGATATTCCAGTAAATAATCAAGATCTTCTTTATCAGTTTGATGCCCCAGGCTAAAACGAATAACGGCATATTTTTTACTGTCTACACCGAGTGCATCAACAACGGTACTGGCGGTGATTTCTCCGGATGCACAAGCACTCCCAGTGCTCACATATATGCCTATTTTATTCAACCCCAACAGGAGACTGCGGGAATTGACATTTGGAAAGCCAACACTGAGATTCATTGCCACTCTCTTATTAAGGGACCCAATTATGTTTATATCCGGTTCAATGGATCGTAAGCCTTTAAGAAGATACTGCTGGAGCCCTGACATTCGTTTGTTTTCAGAGACTCTTTCTTTTTCTGCAAGTTTTGCCGCAAGAGCAAACCCCAGTATATGCCCTGGATTTTCGGTACCCCCCCTCAAGCCAAACTCCTGCCCGCCTCCATGAATAAGAGGTGGAAGCACAAAATCTTTATCCAGATACAACAGCCCTATTCCTTTGGGACCGTTTATTTTATGCGCAGCACAGCTTAATGCGGTGACCCCCATCTCACGGGGATTAAATCGTAATTTTCCGAATCCTTGGGTACAATCGGAATGCAAAGGGACGTTATATCTGCTACAGATAGCTGCTGCTTTTTCTACGGGCTGTATGGTTCCAATTTCGTTATTTACCAACATAATACTGGTGGCTAGGACTTTGAGCCCCTTCCTCTCACAGTCCTTAAGCGTTTCTTCCAATGTCGAAATCTGTACAATCCCATCAGAATTAACAGGCAACAGGGTGGCACTAAATCCCAAACTCTCTAAAAAAGTAACGGTTTTCAATATCGATGAATGTTCAATGCTGCTGACAATAAAGTGCCCCTTCTCCTGTAAATGGGCAAAGGCAATTCCCTGAAGAAACATATTATTTGCCTCAGTGCAGCTCCCGGTAAAAAACAATTCCTCCGTATCAACGCCCCAGATTGCGGCAAAGGCTTCTTTAGCCTGGATAACCAGATCATAAGCTTTTTTCCCAGGTTCTGTTGATGAAGAAGGATTGGCAAAGCCAAGTTCTCCTGAATAATATTTCACCAGCAAATCCGCCACTTCCTGTCGAATGGGGGTCGTTGCATTATTATCAAGATATACCTGTCTGGGACATGACACTGCAATATCCACAAAATCTGTACAGCTTTTATCGACACTATGGATAGGTATATTGAGCCAACTATACACAGACAATAAGGCCTGCGGAAAAAGGGAACCAAGCTCTTTTTTGCTGAGTTGTAATCTCTTTTTAAGGATATACAGAGCTGGACCGACTTTATTTGTATTATAATAGCTATAGACAAAGGAAAGAATCTCCATATGTCGATCCGTCAGCATCACCTCATGCAGAGTTGCCATTCTTTGAATGGTAGCTAATGTGAAATTGTCGAAATGCATAACCTATTGTGCAGCCCCTGGAAATTTAGGAAACGGGTAGCCTGTACGTGATGCCTCAACACCCTTCACTATGATCTTAAAGTGTGAAAAAGGCATCCCCATCCCCAGATGGTTCGCTTCATACTTCCCAATTAATCGTGCTCCGATACAATATGAACTGAAATTTATTTTTTTGGTCAGATACGGACGGACAATTAAATCTGAATTGACGACTCGAACAGCCCCCATTGAGCCCTCCACCCGTTCACCGGTTAAAAACTGATAGCCCTCGGCAAGGCGAGTCAGCTCAACGGGACGAACATTCATTACGACAACATCCGGTTCGATGGCAATCTCGTCAAATTCGGGCGGGAAGAAGAATACTGCTCTGGTTTTTGCCGGCTGTAAGGCTGTCATCTCACCAATCGCCTTGCGGGCAGTTGCCGCATCTTTAAAACGGCCCGAGTCCTCGGAACCAAACAGACAATACTCTGTTTTTCCGGATTCTTTGCAGGCATAGACGGAACCGTTGCTGAACTCTTCCGGACTTGGTGGTGTGAAAACCTGCTTATCATCCAAGGTGTCTTTCATTATATTGGTATAGACCCTTTCGCCTTGCATGGGCGTTTCCTGATGCGCATCAACCAGGCCAAAAGTAATCGCCGCGGCAATACAGCCTATGCTCTTTTCCGTCAACAGGACAGCATCTCCAAGACCAGCCATTCTGTTAGCCTGACAGGATGTAATGGATATCTCGTCAGTTTCAAAATCGCTTAACTCCTTAGGGATACCGTCATCCTCAAAATAGAATTTGACCCCCACTGTGGGAATAGACAAATTGGGTATCTCCAGGGCCGCCATCAGTTGTTTGTGTTGTGTCTGAAATTGGTTCATAGTCTCATAGTAGGTTGAGTGACAGTTGTGAGAAGAAGTGAAGGGTTGTTATCAAAATAATTTCAATGGATCCAGGATAAGTATCACCTTCCCAGAGCTCGTGATCGTCGCTCCTGAGAGACCTGGTATCTTCGCTAAACTTCCCGTAAGAGGTTTGATAACAAATTCATTTTCCGTATAAAAACAATCAACGATAAGAGCTGCTTTTTTGCCGTTCATATTTAACACCACCAGGCTCAATTCAAGGTTATCAGTATTTATATTCGCAGGAATAAAGGAACTGTCAAGTAATGCTGCCAATGAAAATACCGGTAGCAGGTCTTTTCGAATAACCACCATCTGCTGATCTTTATGCCTTCGCACCAGAGAGGGGGGAATTTTTACAGTTTCAATGATATAATCAAGTGGCAGATAGTAATGGTGCTTTGCCGCCTTCACCTCCAGCCCTTTACTTACAGCCAGAGTCAAAGGCAGGGTTATAGTGATGGTGGTACCTACACCGGCGGTGCTGCTAAGAGACACCGTGCCCCCAATCTGTTCCACATTAGTTCGAACCACATCCATGCCAACGCCGCGGCCCGAAACCTCGCTTACCTCTTTAGCTCCTGAGAAACCAGCCCTGAATATCAGATTCTGAACTTCCTGATCATCAAGCTTTTCTAGCTCCTCAAGGGACAAGTAGCCCTTTTCCACAGCTTTGACCCGTATATTTTGCGGATCAATCCCTCGACCGTCATCAATGATTTCAATAATAACATTCTGCCCTTGATTGTAGGCCTTTAAAAGGATTGTGCCTTCATCGGATTTCCCCACAGATTGCCGTTCTGCTACTCCTTCCAGGGCATGATCAGCACAATTCCTGATAAGATGCACCATCGGATCACCCAGGGTTTCGATTATGGTTTTGTCGAGTTCCGTTTCTTCCCCGCTAAATTTCAGCGCTATTTTCTTGTCCAGTTTTTTTGACAAGTCACGAACAAGCCGTTTAAATTTTGAAAAAACTGACCCCACAGGCAACATACGCATCTGCATGACAATATTTTGCAATTCGTCAGTGATTCTACCAACGTGATCCCCAGCACCCTTAACCCGTTTCCCCAGGTCATTGAGATCATGGTCAACTGTTATTTCACGAGCAATCTCAGGAAAACTACTCTTACTGATGATGAGCTCACCAACCAGATTCATGAGGATATCCAGACGTTCCTGGGGGACTTTAATAACGGATGCAATTTTGTGTGTTGCGACAGGAGGGAGCGTTTTATCCTGTTTTTCGGTTCTGGTCGATTGGGGGGGAGATGCTGGAGGAGAACATCCTACCTCCAGATATTCAAGCAAAGGTTGTTGCAACGATGCAAATGCTTCCCCAATGACAATGAGAAAGGATTCTTCTCCTTCTTTTTCACCCTCTCGCAGCAGGTTAACCAAACTCAAAACAGAATCCGCATTATCGGCGTGAACATCAAGATCCGCCTTATTGCAGACCTTAATAATCATAGTGAGGGATCTGACTATCTTTGAAAGAGCTGCCCCCTGTTTGTTGGCATCAGTCAGGTCATTAAGACCAGCTTCTGTTGCAGCAAGTGACTGTGACAAGGTGTTGGCCAGTGCAAACTTTACACCCGCATCGTTTTTTCGCTGAACCGGTGCAGGTTGCCCGCTGATCCCTGAAGTATCGTGTTGTACAATGGTCTGTGTTCTTCCGTTACATGCATCCAGCAGCTCATCATCCTGAGGAACAGGAGTTGTTTCCACAAAACCAGTCAGCATCGCCCCTAGTCGGTCAACCACAAGCAGCAAGGTTTCTATCATTTCCGGTTTGAGCGCCGTTTGACTGTCCCGTGCACCCTGAATCATTCCTTCTGCTGCGTGGGCAAGGGTTTGGAAAACAGTGAGTGGATGCTTTCTGCGATATTCCTCTGACTCCACTGTGGACACAAGCACACCGGCACTGCCCTTTATGCTATGCAGGCCACGGAACAGATCGTTGATAAGATCTAAATTATCAGGACTGCTTTCCAATGCAAGAAATGATTGTTCAAGTTCTTCAAGGTGTTCCCGACTCTCCTCAACAAAAGCGAGATCCATTTCCATGGGATAGGTGATGCTTAGGAGTTCTTCCCTTGTTAACATCTCTCCAGCAGGGGGAACAGTATCCTGCTGCTGTTCATCGGTAGCAGCGCCGCTGTGTTTCAGTTCGTTGATATCTTCTATTTTATCTGCAAAATAGAGATCAAGGATTAACAGGGTGACGGGATCCGTAGAGTTGTCCGCATTGTCCATCCCATTTTGTACTTCAGCAAGCATCTTTGCCAGGGTATCGATACCGTCAAGGAGGACATCGATTAGCTCACCGGAAACAGAGATAAGTTTCTTACGCAGATCATCCAGGAGGGTCTCCAACTCATGGGACAGGTATTTCACATCATTCAGTCCAAGAAAAGAAGCTGTTCCCTTGATAGTATGGATGGGTCTGAAAATAGAATTTACCATTTCCAGATCTTCTGCACTTTCAAGCTGTAGAATTTTTTCTTCAATTCCTTCAAGATGTTCCAGAGCTTCATCAAGAAAATCTGTGAGGATTTCCAACTCTAAGGCGGCTATTGATAATTCCATTATTGAATTCCTGGTAATGTTCGCAACGAGAGTGCCCGGGTTGCTGAACCTGAAAAATTATAACAAAAGATTTACACTCTCCACCAGTTGCTCGGGGGGAGTTGGTTTCACGATATAGACATTGGCTCCGGCATCATAGCCCTTTTGTTTGTCCTGAGCCTCTGATTCGGTGGAGATCATAATTATCGGCAAATCTTCATATTCCGGGATAGCCCGGATTCGTTTTACAAATTCATACCCGTCCATATTGGGCATATTGATATCGGTGGCAACCAGATCGACATGATTTTGCAGTAACTTTTCAAGTGCGTCAGCCCCATCAATGGCGGAAATAATTTTGTATCCAACATTTTTTAAGATATATGAATGAAAGTTGCAGACCATTTCCGAGTCATCGGCAATAAGAACAACCTTTTGTAAGGCATCTTTTGTGATGTTACTGGTCGATTTTGATTTCTTTTTTAATAAGCGGGCCATGGAGACCTCCGTGTTTGACATTGGCAACTGGCAACTATTTTATTAAGCATCTTCCGTCACCCTTTTTGATAGACGATCATACCACCCATCTTCCGCAGGGTGAATGCCGTTGAAATGCGACCAACAGATTCAGAGTGCCCCAAAAAAAGGAACCCTCCCTGGATAAGATGTTCATAATAGTGCCCAACCACCTCTTTTCGGCTGGCATCGTCAAAGTAGATCAATACATTTCGACAAAATATAAAATCAAACTGTCCGGCAGAAGATAACTGCCCATTATCCATCAGATTCAAGTGTTTAAAGGTTATCAAATTCTTCACCGGACGAACCAGCTGGTAACCGTCATCGGAAGTGAGAAAATATTCATCCAGGTACTCATCGGGAACATCCTTCACCGAACGGGGAGAATAATCGGCCTTTCTGGCCTTTGCCAAAACCTTAGTGTCAATATCGGTGGCAATTATTTCCGGGTTCCAGTCTGCAAAGGGTTCCAGCATTTCCATAAGAATAATTGCAAGGGTATAGGCCTCTTCGCCAGTGGAGCAGCCGGCACACCAGATTCTAACTCGGTTATCACCTGCCTGTGCTTTACGCTTGCACACCTCATCAAGACACTCTTCTGCGAAAACAGCCAATTGCTCAAACTCCCTGAACATATACGTTTCATTGGTTGTCAGTAGATTAAGTAGATCCTGGAATTCATCTCTTTTAGGATCTCTGAATTTCAGAAAACGCAGATACTCTTCCACGTCCTCAAGGTCCAGAGCTTCCATGCGGGAAGCCAATCTCTTTTTGACAAAATATATTTTTTTGGCCTCAAACCTCATCCCGCACCTGTCATACACCAGATCACGAAAGGTGATAAAATTTTTCATGCTCAAATTCATGCCGTTATTCTCCCTCTCTTGCGAAGATTTTGCCCACGGCGTCACCGATCAATTCCAGTATCTCGTCAGAATCGGTATTTTCTGTGACTTTTTCCAGGGCATCGACATCCTGTCCTTTGCCATATTTCCCAATAATTTCCACAGCTGCCAGGACAACCATATCATCAGCACTTCCCAGATCAAACAACGCCGTTGCCCTGGTGGCATCCACATTATCGTTATCAGCCAGTAGCCTGGCCAGTTCATACCTGCTTTCGGCAGCACCTACTGAATTCAGTAATCTTCTTAGAACCACCTTAAATTCAGGTCCGATGAGGGCGTCAGGCTGTCTTCTACATACCGCTTCCACGGTATCGACTATCTCCTTGGCAAAGATCTCGCTTGATTGACCTACCAGTTCCAGAACATA
>JAJRUW010000031.1 GCA_024277615.1 Fidelibacterota bacterium
CTGATCCCACTCAGATTTACATTGTTATCTCCAACTGCAGCAGAGGTTGATGTATCCAATGTGACTGACAGTGTATCGCCTGCATCACCACCGACATGAAACGTCTTTGTGCTGGTTGTGAAAAGCGTACTGCCATTCCATTTGGTCTGGTCGCTGACGTCATCCAACTCATGCAGGAGGGCTGTGACCTGGTTGGTGATTGAGGTCCTTTGATCAGAATCAAGGGCATCATCCGCTGCCTGAACAACTTTATCCTTGATTGACTGCAAAATGGCCATCTGTGCCTGGTAGCCCCCTTCGGCGATTGCCAGAATACTCTTGGCATTGCCCACATTTGAATTCGCCTGCTTAAGTCCGCTTACTCTGGACTGCAGTTCTTTCGCAATTGAATATCCGGCAGTGTCATCCTGTGCAGAATTGATCCGCTTGCCGGTTGACAATCTGTACTGATGATTTCCTATCGCTTCATTGGTCTTCATGAGCGAACTCAATGAGCGCATTGCCTGAATATTTGCTCCTATTCTCATTAAATCACTTGCCATATTTACCTCCATGTTTCATCATGGGCTTCCTTGCCCATGCAGCGGTTAAACCGGTACAGTCAATTCCTGAAACCGCTCCAATCAAAAATCGACTTAATTAACTTCGTACTGTATTTTTCGGTGACAGTCGGGCTAACTTTATTTTGTGAGATTGGAGAAAAATCCTGATAAAAAATTGAACAATAAAAGAATATAAAAACAAAAGATGTGGAATATTTACTAAAAAGCCTTCATGGAACTTATCATTCCCGGTTTTCACAAACATGAACTGGCGCGAGGATAAATCCCGGCCGGGCAAATAAAATTCTGCATCTGAGTACTCGTCAGGCCGGAAGTAATGAAGCAGAATATCCGGTGATTTAATTGCGGAGGTCTGCCGGTTTACAAAATGGGGGCTTTCGAGGTTATTGTGGAGGGTATAAAGAGAGCTGCCCGGCAATTGCCGGGCAGCTCTCTTTTCAGCTCAAGGTTCAGGTGGTTATCGTTTTCAGTTTTTCATTTAACAGTTCCTCAAACATTTTATCCAGATGCTGCTTTTTGACTTTCCATTGACCACCAATCTTTATAGCTGGTATCTTTCCTTTCTGCACTAACCGGTAAACTGTCTGTTCCTGGATATTTAAGTAGGAAGATACTTCTTTGATGCACATGATTCCTGAATTCATCATCATATCCTCGTTTCTTGTTAGTAGTACACTTCATTTGGAAATTACTCTGCTTCAATTCCAGCTACTTCTCAATTAACGGAATAAGGATAAAACAGATTGTGGTGCTGCATTCGCCTGGGTGAGGGCGGTTATCGAGGTTTGCTGCAGAATCTGCAATTTCATAACCTCCATTTGCTCTCTGGCAAAATCAGCATCTTCAATGGAACTGCGTATGGCATCGGTATTCTGGGCATTATTGGCCAGCATTTCTTCTTTTGAGGCCAGCCGGGCCTGTTTATCGCCAACTTCCTGGATTGATTCTGCTAAACTTTGAATGGCGTTGTCAACAGTCGTGATAGCAAGACGGGCTGAAGTAGCACTGGTCAGATCGATGCTGCTAAGGTCCGTTGCATCATTGCCGACACTTGCTGAAGTTGACTTGTCGAAGGTGACGACGAAAGTATCAGCGGCATCAGCTCCCACGTGGAAGGTCATACTACTTGATGAAGAGAATATTTCAGTACTGTTCCACTTGGTCTGGGTTGCTACATCATCGAGCTCTTTCAGTAATTCCGACACCTGAGAAGCAATTGCCGTCCGCGGGTTACCGTCGGTAGATGCATCCGCTGCCTGTGTAACTTTTGCTTTGATCGTCTGCAGAATTGACATCTGGGCCTGGTAACCGCTCTCGGCAATATCCAGAATGCTGCTGGCTGTGGTAACATTACTTTTGGCCTGACTCAGGCTGGCCGCCCGTGCCTGCAAACCTTTGGCAATGGCATAGCCCGCCGTATCATCCTGAGCTGAATTAATTCTTTTACCCGTGGAAAGCCTGTACTGATGAACAGCAGCATTGGTATTGATCCTGTTCAAAGATGACAATGCTCTCAGAGCTTCGATGTTTGATGCAACTCTTGTTAAGTTATTCATAAAAACCTCCGTGTTTTTTGATTATGACTTCCTTGTCATTTTTATCCAGACCTACGCGGTCTGAAAGCTTTTTCTTTTAATGAACTTTTCTGTTCACTGATAATATCGGCGAATAATCTGGAATCTTTAGGAATTTTAATTAATATTTTACAAAATACAGTAAAAATGAAGGTTATCTCATAATTACCGTGGGGATAACAAAAAAATACCTGCCTGTTGGGAAATGTTATGAAACTGAAGTATTAAAGTTGAATAATGATTTTCAAGCGCATTTGCAAGATCAATAGTCGCTATAGGATTTTTCCTCTGTCAGTTCGGAATTAGTCAAACGGTTAATCTCACGCTTAACTTTCGATCGTTCGTCATTTGTGTAATAGACCAATCTGGCCATTTTGATAAATTCGCCATCGAAATGTTTTCTTCTTTCCATATCCCTCAGGGTGTCTTCCACCAACCACAGTTTTTCATTTATGGAACGAAGACGTGTTTTCAGGTTCTTTAGTCCCGGAGAATTTTCCAGCAGACCCGGAGCCTTGTCCTGCAGCAGTGCCAGTTCCTTTTGAACATTAATAAGTTTTTGAGGATCTTTTAATTTCTTTGCTTTTATTTCGAGAATTGTAATCTTATCAATTAATTCACCGACGGAAATTGGGATGGCTACGGTCATTTTCATTACCTCCTGGCAATCAGTTTCATCAATTCTGCTTTAATCTTGACGAATGCACCCTTCCAGTCTCCTATCGCCGGCTGACGGAATAAACGCATAGTGGGGTACCACGGGCTGTCTTTACGTCCGATGAACCAGCGCCAATCCGCCGAATAAGGCAGTACAACCCAGACTTTACATCCCAGTGCTCCTGCCAGATGGGCAATGGAAGTATCACAGGTAATCACCAAATCCAGAAAGGTCATGACCGCCGCAGTATCCATAAAGGCGCCTGCAGAGCGGTCAAAATCACCGTCAAATTGTTTTAGCCATGGCCTGTGGTGTGACTCATCGGTTTTTTGCATAGAATACCAACGGATACCGGCAATATCCGCCAGATAATCGAATTCTCGAAGTGAGAATGAGCGTGTCCTGCCGGAGGGAACACTCATATTGCCCTGCCAGTTGATCCCCACCCTCAATCCGGCTTCATGTGCCAGAAACTGCCATTTCTCTTTTAATTTAGCATGGGCCTGCAAATAGGGAATATCCGCAGGGATGGTCTCCATTTCCGTTTTGAAGATGCGCGGCAGGCTAAGCAGAGGGATATGCACATCGTAGGCAGGCAGATCGGATCCTGCCGGAAGGATTACATCGGGGCCTTCTAATTCCCTTAGCAAAGTAACTAGAGGTGCCTGACACTCAAAAACCACTTTGCAGCCGTATGACCGCAGCAATTTCAGATAGCGCATAAACTGGAGCGTATCTCCCAAACCCTGTTCCCAATGTACCAGGAGTGTCTTGCCGGTGAGGTCTTTTCCCTCCCAACGGGGCGCGTCATAAGCCCGGCTGCGATTTTCATGCAGATAAAATCTGTATTGATAATCCTCGAACCCGTGCTTTAAATCACCGGATTTCAACTCTGTAAGCGAGCGGGAAAACTTTGCTTCAGCGAATTTGGGGTCGAGCTGCAGAGCCTTTTGATACAGTTTTAGAGCTCTGTCATACAATCCCATTTTGAAATATACCTGCCCCAGAGTATTGTAAATTGAGGCTCTTCCGGGGTCAATCCCAATCCCTTCCAGCAGAATGGATTCTGCTTCGGCAAGCCGCTCTGTATCACGATAGATCCTCCCCAAATAATCATAAACTTCAGCCAGTTGATTATTCGATTCGAGAGCCTGCAGATAACAATGAATCGCCGCCGTCCAGTTCTCGGCCTTCCGGTTAAGCGAACCCAGATTGAACCAGGCCTGCCACAGTTTCCCATCCTTATGCAGGGACAGTTCGTACCATTTGCGGGCTTTCTCAGGATGACCTGCTGACTGCAAAGTCAAAGCAAGATTAAAATAGGCCTTGGCATATTCGGGATTTTCACGCAGGATTTGCTTATAGAGTCCAATTGCCTCGTCGTATCTTCCGGACTCCCGATAAATTTGCCCCAATTGGTCCTTAAGTTCAGTGACATCAGGATATTCCGACAGCGAAAATCTGGCGAGTGATTCTGCTTTCAAAAGCGCCCCTGTCTGCCTGAGGGCTATGGTTTCCTTTAACAATTGGGGGAGGTCTGCACCGTGAGAGATTGACTGCTTCGCAGGCATGGGGTCAGTTCTGTTGGGCTAAGTGAACCAGGATTCTTTCAGCTTTTTCCAGATCTCCCAGTTTGGCATAAAGAGAAGCGGTACGCTTGGCGACATAAGGGTTCTCCGGGAGACGCTGCATTAGTAATTCGTAAGTTTCCAGAGCTTCTTCGAAACGCTTTTGTTTGATCTGGGTGATACCTAAAGTATCAAAGGATTCGGCAGATTGATTACCCATTGCTATACTTTCAGTCAGGGTTTCGCTGAGGACCCGGAGATTATTTTCTGTCTGAGCCAAGGCAATGATCTCTTTCAGATGGCGATCATCTCCGGCTTCTTTTCTGGCTTCCAGAAATTTTTCCAGAGCCTTGTGATGATCTCCCGAGATATAATATTGTTTACCCAGTGCTCCCAGAAGATCGGCTACCGGAGCAAGCGTATCAGTTGATATTTTTTTGGGATTCCGCAGCAAATACCGCGTGTTTTTAATCAAAGTTTCCAAATGGACTATCGCTTCAGTCGTCTTACCCTCGTGCTCCGCAGCCAGATACAAAATATATTCTGCTCCGAATTGCATTGTAAAAAGCTGCAGGGATTCCCTGGCGTATTTTACCGCTTTCTGCCACTCCCCGACCCGGGTGTAAAGTTGAGCTGTTATATTTAGGGCAGAGGCACGAAAAGAAGGTGTAAACCGTTCCAACGCCAGACTCCTTTCCATATACTTCAGGGCTTCCTGCGGTTTATTCTGCTGGGACAGATTCTGAGCGAGCCAAAAATGAGCATACGCATTCCGGTCATCTGCAGCGACCATTTTTTCAATCAGCGGTTGATTGCGCAGCAGCTTTTTTTTCTGCGAATCCTCATCCAGATCGTAGCCAACGTGGTCTAAAATAATACCCGATTCCATCTCTTTTGCACCTGCCTTACGGGCTGAGTAGGATATCTGCTCGTGGATAATCCCCTCAAACCGAATAGCGGGATGACGCGTGAAGAGTCTGTGCGCATCGGAATCATGATAGTTTTTCCCGCCGTCGGTGATACTGCGTATTGAAACGGTGTACAAAACCGGTTTGGTGTAATTTTTCAAACAATTGATGAGGGTTTCCCGGCATTCGGGTCTGAGCCTTTCGTCGGCATCCATCCAGAGAACCCACTTGCACCGGGCATAACCAAGTGAGGCATTCCGGGCGGCAGCAAAGTCGTCGCACCATTTGAAGTGGTGAATTTCGGCCCCAAAGGTTTCGGCAATCTGCAGAGTCTTGTCTGTGGAGCCCGTGTCCACAATCACCAGCTGATCTGCCAATCCTTTAACACTGTTCAGACAATCACCGAGAAACTCCTCCTCATTCTTAACGATCATACATAGCGAGAGTCTGGCTTTTTGAGGGTTTCCGTTCATCTTTACAAACCTTTTCGGATTATGCACCGGGAATATCGGCAGTTTCTTTTAGCGGTTGGAGAAACCGCAGAGCATCAGGATTGTCGGGCATCAGTTCCAGTACCCGGCCGGCAAAAAATTCAGAATCTTCGGTTTTGCCTGCGTTCGCAGCAATTTCTGCCAGTTTCAGTAATGTCGATATATCATCGGGTGATTTCTCGACAATGGTATTGAGCAGCTGCAATCCTTCATCATAATTGCCGAGGCCGAATTTAACATCAGCTAAATTACGCCGGACTTCGAGATATTGCGGGTCAGCCTGAAGGGCAGTCTGTAATAAACTTTCCGCACCGGGCAGGTCTCCCATCTCTGCGGCGATAATTCCACTTTGATTCAAAGCACCGGCGTGGTTCGGATAGAGGTCCAGCAGCTCACCGATCTGTTCAAGGGCCGCCTGCAAATTGCCGCATTGCCGGTTACATAAAATTAAACCCAGCCGCGCATCCGCGCAGAGCGGGTCAATGGCAACAATATCCGTAAAACGATCCAGCGCCGTGTCGGTTTTACCGTCAATGAGAGCCTGAGTGGCTGCTTCAATCCACCGGGGAATAACTTCATCCAGAGGATTTTCAAGTTCCAGTAACTCCCTGTAATTAACGGCAGGCCACTTTTCGGCGAATTTTTTCCCTTTTTCTTTCAGCGAACCGGAGTAGTCCATCTTATTGGCTTTGAAAGTTCTGCTGCCAAAGTGATGGATATATACTCCTTCATGCACCATAATCGCATAACCCCTGGCGCTGATTTTCAGACAAAAATCGTCATCTTCGAAATTTCCCAAACCGAAAGCTTCATCAAAACCTCCGATCTCACGGTATATTTTTCTGGATGACAACATTGCAAGGCCGGCAATCCTGCGCCGCGGTGTGATCCGATCACGATTTAAATCCATGATTTTTTTTGCGAACGGGTAAAATTCCCGTTCTTCTTCATAGGGTATATTTGTCAGCATCTGTCGGCCACTGGCCCGGTTTGTGATCGGACCGATCAAACCAATTGCCTCATTTTTTTCATAGGCAGAGACTAATCCCTCGAGCCAGCCCTCCCCCACCAGAACATCATTATTCAACATCAGGACATATTTCCCTTCAGCGGCCGCTACACCCTGATTATTACCGGCGGCAAATCCTTTGTTAACTTCATTGCGGATCAGTTTATAATTCTCATTTTCCTCAACGAGTTCCTGTAAATATTTTACCGTACCGTCACCGGAAGCATTATCGACAAAAATAATTTCATAGGGGTAACGGGTGTTTTTCCGGATGGAGTTTACGCATTTTCGGGTGTACTCCAGGGCATTAAAGGTAAGGATGATGATGGAAACCAGGGCTGTATCAGTATCCCGGACCGTATCAGCCTTGAAAGCGGATACGAGATTTTTATGGACTGCCTGGGGGCTCCAGTTTTCCTCAACGAGTTTTTTCCCGCCCGTCGATAATTTCATCCACAGTTCCTTTTGTTTATAGGCCATCACGGTTTTTTCTGCAAAATCTGTACTGTTATCGGCAACGAGAGCATGCTCGAAATCGATGATATTCATGCCCTCTGCCCCTACCGAAGTCGTAATAACCGGAAGTCCCCAGGAAAAGGCCTCCCCAATTTTGCCTTTCATCCCCGCACCATAACGCAAAGGACTGACCGATAATCGTGCGGCTTTCAGAAAAGGCGACAAATCCTCCTGGTAACCTGTAACGGCTACGTGTTCACCACTAAGATGACTTACGGCGAGATCGGCGGCGTTCCCCACAATTTGAAGCTTAATATCAGGGATTTCCCGTAATATGATCGGCATGACTTCATTACAGAAATATTCGATAGCATCTTTGTTCGGAGGATGGTTAAAATTACCTACAAACAGTAAGTCCGCAGTATCTTCATATTTACGTATATAATTAATTTTCGGGTGTATATTTGGGATTATATCAATCGGGACATTATGAATGTATTTTTCGAGAATCTTTTTATCCGCACCGGTCACGACCCACAGGCGATCTGCCTTTTCGTAAATTGCCAATTCCTTTTTCTTGTTCTTTAAGGCCTTCACAATCAGATTTTTATTGTGCTTTAATTCCGCCTCTCTGGTTTCGCGCACAAAGTGCACATCGACTGTATCAATTATTATTTTTGTCTCAGGGGAATATTCCCGAATGATGGGCAGGTAGTAGGCCGCCAAATCCCAAAAATCCAGGATGGCATAATCATAAAATCTTTCTTTGAACAGATGATCATATCGAATATTGGCTTTTTGACCTTTTATATCAACACCGGCGGCTTGCATCGCCAATATGTCACCGCAAATGGTCATGATACCAAGGCCTTCTAAAAGCGGTTGATATTTCTCAAAATGAGCACCATTACGGGCAATAAATGTAATATGAAAATTCTGTTTCTTCAGGCTTTTCAGGATCTGCAGTAAACGGAACGAGCCCGATGCACGGTCAAACAGCGGCAAAAACGGATCAATGATCAGAATGTTTTTTTCAGAACTACGATCGGAAGCAGCTAAAACATTAGCCGGATCATTGGCCTTTTGATTTCGTAATACATCGCTCCATTTAGCAACAAATTTCTTACGATTTATTCCCTGGTATTTCTTGTAACCTGAATTGAGATCGGTCCCGGCGGTCTTGCCCTCATGGTGAATGACCACACTGTGGGGATGATAATAAACCTTATAGCCTTCTTTCCTGGCGGTAAAGCAGAGATCCGTATCTTCGTAGTAGGCCGGGGCGTAACGACTATCAAAGCCGCCGACTTTTTCCCAAAATGATTTGCGCACTAAAATAGCGGCGCCTGAACAATAATCAACTTCACGGATGAAATTAAAACGCACGTCCTTAACGTTCTGCCTCCTGCCGTAATTCCAACCATTACCATCAGAAAAAATAATTCCTCCGGCCTCCTGAAGCGTATTGTCCGGATAGACCAGTTTTGATCCGACAATACCGCAATCGGTATGTTCTTCGGCAAATTTGACGAGGGGAGTCAACCAGCCCGGCTGAACTTCAGTATCATTGTTGAGGCAAAAGAGATAATCACCCCGCGCAATTTCCGCCGCCTGGTTGTTCGCCATAACAAAACCCAGATTCTTTTGATTCGTGAGAATACGGATCCGGGGGTCCCTTTCCCTGGCCTCTTCAAGAAAGCCTGAGGTCCCGTCTGTGGATGCATTGTCCACTACAATTATTTCGTAATCAATGTATTTGGTGTTTTTTGCCAAAGCCTGCAAACACTGCTTTGTGTACTTCAGTTTGTTATAAACCGGTATGATTATGGAAACAATTTTACTTTTTCGTGCGCCGTTAAAATGGTTCAGGTTTGGATTGATGACTTGCCGCCCTATTTTAACCAGATCTTCGGAAGTATTCAGAAATTTGTTCAGTTCTGATAAAAGTAAAGCTTGTTCGTCGGTAAACAGAGCCTCATATTCAAGCTCCATGGTTTTGTAGTGCTCGGCGTATTTTTTTGCGCGCTCGTTGTAAATTTCAAAAAGTTCTTCCGATTTGGATTCGGAAAATGAATTCCGGTTTCTGAGTGATGCAACAACAGCTTCTTTTTTTCTCTTTATGTAAAGAATTTTAGTATTATCGGGGAGTATCTTTTTCCACACCGGCAGGGTCAGACACATTCTGGGATCTTTAATAACAACTCTTTTCTGACCTTCATAATTTTGAAATACAACTTTGATCTGCGGGTTGATATGGATCTGTTCAATGGTGTCCTCGCTGGGGGGATTATCCCAGCTTCCCTGGCAAAGTTTTAAAATAATATCATTCGTTTCAACGACACTTATTTGTTCAAAAAAACCGTTCGGATTGTCATCTGCCGGCTGCATTATATCTTTCTTTTCACCAACGAAATATCCCGCATTTGCCAGGATATTCGTCAGCATGGAGGTTCCGCTTCGATGCATTCCCAGAACCAATACAAATTCAGTCTGACCCATATTTATTATCCTCGTCGTGGTTTATAAAATGAAAAAATGATTATTGCATTAATTTGAAGAACGGACGAACAATCTTTTGTAAAAAATATCCCCAGCAGTACTTCCAGATCAGACCGCTCAAAGAATTTGCGCAGTAGGTGTGGCCCGCAGGTGTCTGCCAGCGATGCATATCAGCTTTTTCCTCTGACATATTTTGCAAGCATATTCGACATTTCATCGTGAACCAGCAAGGCGGATTTATTCTCCTGCTGGATTCTGTTATAAACTTCTTCACGGTGAATCGGGATATCCAGGGGAGCTTTAACTCCTATCTTGGTCTGCCCCGAGGGGCTCTCCAATACGGTGATAATAATATTGTTCCCGATTCTGATACTTTCACCTGACTTCCTTGTCAATACTAACATTTGATAATCCTTTTAATTCAGTCCTTTGGCGAGTGAATATTCCAGAGGGAGTGTGGCATCCTCAAGTATGGCCTGAAAACCCTTTTTGGTTTCCAGGTTGATGACCAGCGGCGCGCGGGTATTAGCAGTCAATTCATGCGATTTATGATTAACCTTGAGAATGAGGAAAACCAGTGCGTCTTTTTCATCATGGATATTCACTTTTCGAAGTTCCTTATCGGGAATCACGATTTTATCCTGAATAGCCAGGAATTTGACTTCAATAATGAGCATGGAGATGGCCGGCTCCTCCTCCGATTGCAGTACACAAAAAGGCTCATAATCATGCAGGGCGGATATTTTGAAATGTGTGAATACCTCAAACCCGGGCAGTCCGAAAGGAAATTCAATTTTAACTTCCTGGAAATGTTCGTCTCCGCCGAAGAGCACTGAATTTGCCAGGTTCTGTTGCCGACTTTAAGGTGTATTTATCTGTTCATTCATTTTAAGAAATCCATTAAATTGGTTTGAATAACATCAGACATGGTCTGCAGCGCTGCCTGATACGCTACCTGCTGCGCATTGTATTTTGTGATGACTTCCGCCATATCAACATCTTCACTTTGTGAGAGATAGGAGGCAAGATTTACATTCGCGGTTTCTATCCGCTGATTGGTCAGGTCCAATTGGCTGGCGAGCGAGCCGACGCTTGTCACGAGTGACATGACCCTGTCGGAGGCCTCTGTCAGCAAATCAATTGTGTCCGTTACGGCGGCAGGGTCGTCTGCGTTCAGCGCATCCTTTAAGGCTATTATGGAATCAAACATCTGAGTTTCCATCAATTGCTGCCCGTTAATATTGACCGTGACCGAAGTATTGTCGTCAATTTTTCGGGTTATGGCTCCGTCATTCCCGGTGTACACAACTGATGTTCCATCGTATTGAAAGGGTTCTGTCTGTGTGCCGGTTCCTCCGAAAATATAACTGTCCATTTGTCGGCTGTTGGCAATACTTATCATTTCCTGCAGGAGACCGTCCACTTCCTCAGCCATAGCGGCTCGCGTATCCGAATCAACACCGTCATCACTCCCCTGGATTGCACGATCTTTAACTTCAGATAATTTATTGTATAAATCGTTCAACCGATCTGAAGTTGCATCGGTCCACATGGTGCCGTTTGTGATATTTCTCAAATATTGGGCGTTTCTGCCAATGGCCAGCTTAAAGCGTGAAGCCGCTATGAACTGCCCCGGGTCATCCGAAGCCCGGTCCAGCCTTTTCCCGGAAGCAATATTATTGTTCAGAGTGTTGAGTGATTCCTTTGCAGAGTTCAAACTGCTCAGGAGATTTCTGGTTAACATGGACTGTGTGACTCTCATTTCATTCCCCTTTTTCCATCCTCACAAATGATGTCGTATCCTGCATGCCTAAGGCTGTTCTAAATCATGTTGAGTACGGTATTCATCAGGTCGTCAACGGTCGAAATGATCCGTGCTGCCGCCTGATATCCCTTTTCATATTCCACCATACGGGTCATCTCCTCATCCAGGGATACGCCGGATACCGCATCCCGCTGATTCTGCAGACTCTGTACGAGCATATCCTGGTTACTTCTCAGGGAGGAGGCCTCCTGAACCTGATGACCGATATGCCCTATGAGGGCCTGATAGAAATCGGTAACCGTCGTTCCTCCCACAATACTCCCGGACTGGAGATCGGAGATAGACTGGGCCACACTTCCGTCGCCCGGTGTATCGGCTGCCGGCGATGTGGCAATCAAGCCCATATCATCCAGTATGTCCTGACTTACCTTAATATTCCCGGCATCCGTGCTGTCAGCGGAGAAAAAATCGATCCCCGTGACTCCATCCGTGTTGAAACCACTGCGGTGAATCGAATTCACCTGCTCAGAGATAGATGCAGCCAATTCATTTAATCTTGACAGATAATCGGGAATTCTTTCGTTAGCCGTTTCCAGCAGACTCCCTATTTCTCCGGAGGTGATATTTATTGCATGATCCCCCTCCGAAAGTTTTATAGCAACGGATTTGACACCGTCTGTATTCGTTACATCAGCCTGCAGGTGGTTTTGGAAATCACCGCTGAGCAGGACGGTGCCATTCGTGGACAGTACCAGCTGCCCGTTCTGGTCCTCGTGGACATCCAGGTTTATGAGGTTTGAAAGATTGCTGATCAGTGTGTCCCTTTGGTCGAGTAATTCAAAGGAACCTCCTGAAGCGATTCCCTCATTGACGGATTTCAACTCATCCAATATCTGGTTCACTTCACCAACTTTCTGCAGGATATCATTAGCAGTCTGATTATTCTTCTCGACCAAATCAGTGTGGATCCTGTTGAAAGTTGAAGCCAGTTGAATACCTTTGTCTTTGACATTACCTTTTAAGGACAGATTCTCCGGTTCATTCGCCAGGTCATTCCAGGAATTCCAGAATGCTTCCATCACATTCGACAGCGCCGAATCATCCGGTTCGCCGAAAATATTTTCAATCTGGGTTAGACTGGTCTCATCGGTATAATATTTACCGCGGGACTGGTACTCCAGATTAATCTGATGTTCGATAAAACGCTCGCGTATGTGTATCGCTTCTCCCTGTGTGTACATGCCGTTTAGTTTACTGAAACCCAGAAATGCCCTCGAAGATGTGACATCGGACAGATTCACCTGCTGGCGCCGATATCCCTGTGTATTCACATTTGCAATATTATTTGCAGTAATACCAATCGCCCGCTGCTGTGCGAGCAGGCTTTGTTTCGAAATATTCAGCAATTTTAGCAGTGACATTTGAATTTCCTTAAATCGTACAATTTAGAATTTTGTTTTCCTTTTCCAGGTTTTTAGCAAAGCCGTCGTTATCATATAATTTGGGGGCGTCTTTATCGGATTTCAGAAAGATATTGATCAGCCCTTTAATATGTGAGATGGATGAATTGAGTAAAAAACTGTTTTCGCTGTTCAGTTTTGTTATCCTGTCAATTTCTTTTTTAAGGTGATAGCGTAAATTTGACAGCTGGGTTTTATAGGTCTCATCTGCCACTGAAATGATCTCCGAAAGACGCGGAACCGGACCAGCGCTCCCGGAGATTTGCAAATAATCCGACATGAGGGCTTTACGCAGTTCAGCTTCTTTAAATCCTGATTTCACCAGTTTTTGTTCTTCCTCTACGCATGAATGGAGGGTTTCAAGGTCACCGTCAATTATGGCCTTTTGTTTCTTTTTGAGGGTGGCATTCAGTTGTCGATAGGTTTCGGTTTCTTTTTTGAGACCCTCGATCAGCCGCCTGCAGAAAATCTGGTAGTCAGATATCGTCTCCGTCATTTTGAATCTTCCTTAATTGTTGAGAAATTCATCGTTTCCAGCAGATTAAACCGATCTGTCGCTGTATCTGCTTCGATTTCATCTAAGTTTACAGAGGACACTTCATCTGAAAGTGATTCGTATATCATCCTGGAAAGACCGACACCCCCCTGATCTGCAATGGCATCACCCAAAACAGTGCTGAACATCATTGAGGATAAAGTATTTTTTGTCCCGCCCAGGCTGCTTTCGGGAATGGTTTTTTCCATGGCTTTGATCATTTGCGTTATGAAAACGGCTTCCAGTTGACGACTTTGTTTTAGTAATTCAGCCTCTTTGGAAGCAGCGGCACCTTTTCCAGAATTTTTTTGTCCCGCAGATAATGCACTTTTTCCCGGATTCACGGTAGTTGTTGTACTGGTTATTTTCATTTTGATGTTTTACATAATGATCAATTTTGCGTTCAAAGCGCCTGCAACCTTCAGCGCCTGAAAGATTGCGATTATGTCTCTTGGTTTCACACCCATTTCGTTCAGGGCAGCTGCCAGGTCACTAACAGATGTTGTTTCCGGAACCACTGCCGCTGTACTGGCTTCTTCATCAACAGAGGTCTTCGTGATTGGAACAACAACCGTTTCTCCTGCATTGCTGAAAGATGCACCGGGTTGTGAAATGATAGGTCTCTGGCTGGTGTGGATAGTCAGATTCCCATGGGAAACCATTACTTCTGATATCCTCACATTCCCGCCGGCGACTATCGTTCCGGTGCGTTCATTGATCACGACCCGTGCTTCTATGTCGGGATCGACCCACAAGGTTTCGACATCCGCAATGAAAAAAACCAGTTTTTCCACAGTGTCAATAGAATCAGGATGCGTCAATTCAACCACACCGGAGTTGAGCGGATGCGCCAACCAGGCTTTAGTTGATTTGTCGTTCACAGCTCCTGCAGTGTAAGCACCGTATTGCAGATTGATTTCATCTGCTATGCGGCTTGCCGTGACAAAATCCGGATCCGTAAGTAATAATCGTACGGGTTTTTCCAGACTGAAATCGGTTTGTTGCAGTGTGGTCTTCAGTGTGGCTCCGTTGGGTACTCTGCCCACGAGGGCATGGTTCTTACGCAGTTTCTCACCTGCCACTGTTTCAATATTATATCCTCCAATGCTCACGGCCCCCTGAGCCTGGGCATAATAGGTGCCGTCCATGCCCATCAAAGGTGTCATCAGCAGGACTCCTCCTTCTAAACTGGTAGCATCGCCAAGCGATGAAACCGTAACATCAAATTGTGTCCCCACCCTGCCGAACACCGGTGTTTTGGAAGATACCATCACGGCGGCCACATTTCGGGTCCTTAAATTCCCCGGGGGAATCGTAATGCCGAATTTCTCCAGCATATTACTGATGGTCTGCACCGTAAACGCCGAGCCTCTGCTTCCGGACGAGCGGTCACCGGTACCGTTGAGTCCGATGACAAGCCCATAGCCTATCAAAGAGATTTGATTGGTATTTTCAATGGTGGTAATATCCTTAAGTCTGACTCTCGATGGCAGCAAAGTGACCAGCAGGAGGATGAGAACCAGTTGCCGAACTGCCCGTTTCATAGTTATTTGAGCCCTCCGGCAAAGGCAAGTCCCAGCAAGCCAAGAGCTAAAACAGTGGTCGTCCAGCGTTTCATCGTACCCGGTTTCATGATTTTGTTGGCTAAACCTGATTTTTTATATCGAATTTGTGCATCTGCGATTTTATATGAGTAAACCGTATTATCTGATCGGATATCCCGCGGTCTGACGGTTCCATCGAGCTCCATAAGATTTTTTTCACCGTTAACCTCAACGGTTCTTTTGCCGTGAATCCTGAACAAACCCCCCGGTGTCACTTCGGTAATGGTTACGGATAATTTGCCCAAAAGCTGATCCTGCTGTGAAGTTTTGGCAATACCGTCATGGCGGCCTCCCAGGTTGCCCGAAGCGCTAAACAACGGCAGGAATCCGGTCCCGCTGCCGAACTGTCCGGATACCGACCCGTCCACCGAGGAGGTCGTAGTGGTCGAACTGTTAATCTTTGATTCCTGTGAAGCATTTGCATTCTCGACGATAAGTACGGTTATCACATCTCCGGTTTGTCTGGCTTTGTGATCGGAATAGAGTGATGTCCCGATATTCATTGACTGGCCGAATAAACCAATCGAAACAAAACCTATCAGATATATCAATAATTGCTTTTTCATGCTCATTATCTCATTTTAACAATAACATTGTCAGGTGTGATTAGAATGCCTGCCAGCTTCTTGCCTGTTTTCAGACAGGTTACTTCAATCTCGTCTCCCACTGCGGCTTCATGCCGGAGCACCCCAGGTGTGGTGATTGTAAGGCTGCCTGTTACCAGGCTGATGTTGACTTTATCTCCTTTATCGGCATCAGCAGGGTCTTTCAACATTGAACCTGCCAGTATCTTGCCTTTAGGGATCATTTGTCTAGCAACTTTTCCGATGACCAAATCCGGGCTGCGGAAGATTCTGTCAAACTGATCGTGGAGCGAAACTTCTGATAAAATGAGCTCATCCTCTCTGATGAGTTCTCCCCGCCGGATTCTAACTCGTGACTGTACTACAGGAATCCGGATTGTAACGTCCAAAACCAGTGGTACCTTACTGATTAGAAGTTCATTTTGGGAAACAGAAATCCACACTGTCTGATAGCCGGGTCTAACCGGCGGACGCTGCACTTCCACTGAAATTTCAAAATCATCATCAGGGAGTGTTAATTCCTGAATATGGCGGTATTCCAAAGTAATCGACGACTCCGGAACCGACAGGTTCTCTGAAAAAAAGTTGACCAGTTCTTCCCGAATCAGAGACGGTAAGTGCAACCGTTGCCCTGGCATTGTGTACACTAGACTTAAAAAGGAGAAAACAAGAAGAACTGGTCTTAAACGCATAATTAGGAGTTATCGTTTAATATTATTGGTAATGGCAAGTAGTTCGTCTGCGGTTTTTACCGCTTTCGAGTTAATCTCGTAAGCCCGCTGCGAGACAATCAGACTGATCATTTCCTGTACGACATCGACATTCGATTTTTCGAGATATCCCTGCAGGGTCGTACCGAATCCGGAGTCACCCGGAATGCCATAAGAAGCCCGTCCCGAACTTTCGGTTTCGGTGTAAAGATTCCCTCCAACTGCTTTGAGACCTGCCGGGTTCATGAAGGTTGCCAGTTCAATTTGACCTATCTCTTCCGGGTCCACCTGTCCATCTATGATGACTGAGACTGTCCCGTCCTGCGCTATATTGATACTGGCCGTATCCTCCGGTATTGTCAATTCGGGATAAACCGAAAGACCTGTAGTGGTGACCACATTCCCCTGGGCATTGACCCGAAAGGTCCCGTCCCGGGTATATGAGATTGTGCCGTCTGTATTCAAAATCTGGAAAAAACCTCTTCCGTTGATTGCGACATCCAGAGAATTGCCGGTCTCGCTGACATCTCCCTGAGTAAACGAACGATATGTGGAAACCGGCCGGTTGCCTGATCCGATTTCCAGAGCGCCGGGTTTTTCATGCCCCACACTCCCGTCTGCCGAACCCGTTTGAATTGTATTGTACAGAAGGTCCTGAAATTCAATATTGGTCTTTTTATAACCAGTTGTGTTCACATTGGCGAGATTGTTTGAGATGACATCAACATTGAGTTGCTGACCTGCCATGCCAAGTGCTGCGATTCTCAGTGATCTGAACATAATATGCTTTCCTTTTTAAAATTGGTCCGTTAAATATCAGCTTTGTGCCAAATCCGGTTTAATAGCGCGATATTTCGTTGGCGGCTTTGCCTTCGGCACGATCGATTGTAGTGATGGCCCGCTGCGAACTTTCAAAATTCCGCTGAAGTTCAATCAATTTCACCATTTCCTGCAGGGGATTTACATTCGAACCCTCCAGCTTTCCCTGCTGAAGGTCGGGCTCATCCAGGACTTCCGGAACCATACGGGGATCTGCCGCAAACAAATTTTGACCTTTTTTCTGAAGTCCTTTATAGTCGTCAAAATCCACAATTTTGAGATTACCGGCATAGTCATCGTCAATGTAAATCTCGCCATGATCTGAAATTAAAATCTCACCCACCGTTAAATCTCCCCGCGACAGATTGATCTCACCACCGTCTCCCAAAACAGGCAGTCCGTCTGATGTCTGCAGAATGCCGTAACTGCTGATGTTAAAATGGCCGTTGCGGGTATAAAATTCCTGACCATCTTTGAGAATTGTAAAAAAACCCCTGCCCCGTATGGCAATATCCAGTGGATTATCGGTTGTTTCTAGCTGACCCTGGCTGAAGTTTGTTTTAACCTCTACTTGCAGCTTAACGGAATCCTTTACAAGTTGAGCGAATGCGATATCTTTCTTATAACCGGTAGTATTTATGTTGGCCAGATTATTGGCAGTAATATCGTTTTTGTAAACCTGAGCCGTCATAGTATTTTTCAGTCGTTCTAAATCAATTCTCATCGTATTACCTCTTTACCCGGGGACACACTTCGCAAGAACAATGCCAGCCTTCCAGGGCTTACTCTTATGTTCCCTGCAACAGCGGCGCATACATCAAACCTTTATGTATATGATGTTAATATTTTATACTTTATGAAATATTTTTCTTTTATCCGGATAATGCTGTTAGCACATGCGATGACTGCTGTTTAAAATCTGTAAGGGAAAGAATTGAATTTCCCGGGGAAGGAATTTCCCGCCGTTTTTGGGGGAAAGTCAGCTGAACGGGGAGCAGAATCTTCAGCGATAAGATAATTCAGTAAATGCGGACCCTGCTCATTAAACCAAAACCATCCGGATGAGTTGCCAAGGGAAGAATATTCTATGACGGCAACCGCGTCATTTTAATGGAACCGTGATAGGCTTCTGTCTGTGATTTATTGATATGTCGTAATCTCTCGGTGACACGCTGAATTTTTTTTGCGGCCTGATGGATAGATTTCAGAGCGCTTTGGATTTTTTCTTTATTACCGGTATTATAAGTAAACTGCAGGATTTCCGACAGGCTGATAATTGAAGTCAAAGGATTGTTTATCTCGTGATTTACCGTGACAACAATTTCACCGATGGCAGCCAGCCGCTCTTGTTCAACCAGTCGGTTCTGGGCATCTTTCAGCTCCGTCAGAGCCTTCTCAAGTTTGGCATTCTTTTCCTGGAGCGTTGATTGGAGGATGATTTTATCCATCACCATGGAAATTTGCCTGGCAATAAACTCAAAAGCCGGCAATTCCTTTCGCAGATACATTTCGCTATCCTGATGTCCCAGGTTTAAGACGCCAATCAGTTTATCGCCGGCCCTCAGTGGCATGGAGACAAAGGAACAGAAGCGATGCTCAAGCCCTGCTTTGGCTCTGGCGAGAGATTCCAGGATCACCGGTTTGTGAAGCTGAGAAACCCAGCTGGAAATTCCCCGGCCCCGGGCAAATGTGAAATCGCCCGCCAGTTCAACGATATCTTCACCCTTTTGATGTATTACCTCCAATTTGTCCTGTGTTTCATCATACAGGAACAGCGTTGCAGAGTCGAATGAAAGCGTCTTTTCCAGCAAGTCGAAGACGGCGCTGAAAGTTTCATCAGAACCAAGTCCTTTCTGAATGATGGTGGAGATCTCTTCTAAAAATTCTAAATTAATCAAAATAGCATACCGTTTTAATTTTTAAGCATTTCAATAAGATTGAAAAGCTGCTTGCTCTCCTCTTTTTCCGATACGGGAATCCTGACCTTAAAGATGCTGCCGCATCCTGGTTTGACGGATACGGCGAGATCTCCCCCAAATGATTGAATGACTCGTTTTGAAATGGTCAATCCTACCCCCGAATGAACTTCCGGCCTTTTAGTAGTGAAAAAGGGATTGAAAATTTTCCCCACGATTTCCGGAGCCATTCCTCCGGCATTATCTTCTACTTCGATCTCAATCCATTTTTGAGTTACATCTCTGGTAACAATCGTGATTTCCGGAGGCTCAAACTCGGCGCCCGGGTTGGCCTTGCTCCTGTGATCGAAGGCGTCCCGGGCATTTGTCAGCAGATTCACCAGAACCTGCTCAATTAAAATCGGATTCCCGTAGATCACGGGTAATTCCCGCCCGGCAAGGAAATTTACATTGATGTTGCGTTTACTGATTTCATATTTAACCAGATTATAAGCATTTTCAACACACCTATTAATATCCAAAATACTGGCCGAAGTTGTCTCAGTCTGATTTGCAAAAGCTCGTGTATTATGGATAGTCTGGCTCATCCTGTCAACCAGCTCCGACATCTCCTGGAAGCTTTTTTCAAGATCGCCGTTATCACCTGCCCTTTTCCGAATGACCGACTTTAGATAGCCAACTCTGAGTTTCATCGCAGCCAGCGGTTGTGACAGCTCATGTACCAGTCCCACCGATAATTCTCCCAGAGCCCGCAGCCTTTCAGCGGAGACAGAAAGAGCTTGCTGCTCTTTTAATTCTTTCTCAATAAATTGGCGACTCGATATATCTTTGGCAGTTACAATAAAATATCCAATCTCGTCTTTACCATGAGGGACAATATTAAAATTCAAAATCACTGGGATTTGAAGTTCACCGTTCACCATGAGAGCTTCAATATCATTACAGATGCCGCCGATGAACGGGACGATTGACTTTTCATGACTGCCTGAATTTTTCTTCAGACCCAGTGAAGAGAAGGTGTCCTCGCAGATGAAAATATCATTTATTGACTTCGTTGAAGTGAGATAACTGTCTGCACCCAGTAAATCGAGCGCGCTTTTATTAGCATACTCGATCTGTCCGTCCGGTTCTACAATAAATATGGCATCGTTTAGACTCTCGAGGATGGTAATCGTCGTCACATAATCCCGAACCGTTGCGAAATTTGACTCAACAGTGAGGGGCTGATTGTTTTTAAAATGCGCTTTCATGAATTACTCTGTATTTATTTTCCATTCAAATCAGTAAGTCGGTACCGCCTGCAATCCCCGAAGGCTGAAGAGAAGAATCTCTTCGTTCCAAAGCAAGAATCAGGTGTGGTTCGATTTGTTTAACCTTAAAGATCACTTTCTGGTGCACTCTAAGTTTTTTCTCTGATTTTGTGAGTATATTTTTACCTCGTACCCGGATCAGATATTGGTCATGTTTCAATTGTACCTGCACAATACCTTTTACGTACATCCCGGATTTCAGGGTTTCCAGCACGCCGTCGAGGCTTCCCGTGACCACGAGCTGATCCCTGTCATTTTTTCGGTAACTATATTTTGACATCGAGCTTATGGCTTGTCAGCGCCAGTCTGATCATGGCTTCATCGTAAGACAAACCATGAATTCTCATTAATTTATCGATCATTGTATTTTTTGACGGTGCAGCCTGAGTATCCGCCGCCTTGTGGGCTCTCTTCAGCTCTGGCCGGGAATTCCAGCTAACTTTATTGACAAATTTAGGCAGGTATTTTTGGATTGCCACCATCACCAGCGCCGCCAGAGCCAGGGTCAGAGCAACATACAGGGTGTAAACTAAAGATATCTTCAATCTTTGCCAGAACTTTTCGCGGGTTCCGAGCGGGCCTGCCGCCACTAACTTGCCGGGAGGCGGGAATCCGGTCACAATTTTGAATCGGCCGTCTTCCGTATATCCGGTCAGGGAGCCGGTAGAGATTGAAGTTTCGTTAAAATAGGACTCATGGGGAGCTTCCGTGTAAATGTCAAAAATATAACGTTCCTCGCCCAGCTGATAGTAGCCCACCAGTTTATCGAATTTTAAGGATTTCCCGCTTATGCGAAGCGTCTGTGAATCAGGGAAGGAAACTGAAAGTTGAATCGGCATTTTCCCGTATTCCCGGGTTAATCTTTTTCCCACATAAGCAGCACTGTCAACGGGACTGAAGTCAAGTGTAAACTCACCTTCCTCCGGTTCTTCTTCAATAGCCGGTGAAACAAAATAGCCCGTGTCCCGATTCGGAGAAGTGAGAATTATCCTGCGGTAATTACCAAACTCCATGGTGGAAAGGCTAATCTTTTGGCCCTGTCCCGCTGCTGCCGAGGCAAAAGTACAGGTGCCGCAGAACGCCAGGATTGCCCACAATAAAAAAGATATCAAATTTTTCTTCTGATTTTTAGGATTCATCTGTTTCTCCTATTTGATAAACCATATTTAATGACACATTTACTGTCTAATGTATAACGATGTCAATGTGAGGCTTGACGTCCTCCGGGGGATTATCATTTCCCGCTGGGGGTTCTTCGGGAAGCTCAGCTATTACTCTCTCTTCGCTGCCGTCACCTGTTAGTTCAAGTGTATCTTTCCTGCGTTTATCGGACGCATGCCCCTCGCGTTTTCTCCTTCTGTGCTCGTCTTTTACCTCCCGGGTATGCTGGATCTGGCTAAGAGGATTGATGTTAATGGAAGTTATGTGATCATCCAACGGCATTCAGGCTAAGCTCCCTTTTCGTCAAACTCTTGCGGATACTGACCAGCGTCTGATTCATGATCTGTGAAACACGCGATTCGGAGATATCCAATACCTGACCGATATCAAAGAGGGTCAACTCCTCATAGAAATAGAGGGCCAGGATCAGCCGCGGCCTTTCGGGCAGTCGTTGTATTAACCGTTTTAATTCTGCTTTGAGTTGTTTTTTCTCAAACAAAGTTTCCGGGGAAGCCTGTTGTTCGTCGGCTACCATCTCGTTGACCAGACTGCTGTCTCCGTTTTGATCCTTTTTTACTTCATCAATTGAAATTTCAAAATTCAGCTGAGACATTTGGAGAATATGGTAATAATCGTCTTCCGATATGCCGGCTGCAGAACAGATCTCCTGAGGTGAGGGCTCGCGTCCGAGTTCATTTTCCAGTTTTTTCCCGGCTGTTTTCAATTGCTGCATCATCCGCATCTGTTCTCTGGACAAAATGCTGTTTTTTCGAACTGCATCCAAAACTGCTCCGCTAATCCGTTTATAGGCGAAGGTCTTAAAACTTGCCTCGTTGGACGGCTCATACCGGTCCAGCGCAGATATCAGTCCCAGCATCCCGAATTGATAAAGGTCCTGGCGGTTTAAGATGCCGTTATTTGGCAGATTCATTCGTCCAATGATGTACTTTACCAACGGTAAATAGGCAGTCATTACTTTTTCTTTCTGTTTTAGACTGCGGGTTTTTAAATACTCCAATACCAGTGGTTCTCCGTCAATCTGACGGTAGGACGATTGCCGCATCATACTTCTTTTTCAACCTCTTCTTCAACCTGTTGTTTTGTTTCAGTTAAATACAGACCTACTTTTAAAATATGGCCTGCAATGTAGAACGTAAACAGCGTTCCCATAAATACCATGCTTGCCCTTAAAAGACTGAACCAGATCGAACTGCCATTCAGCATTCTGAAAGCGAATACGACCAATGCCGCCATCATCGCAAATTTATAAATGATCTTGATCATTCCATTCCCCCGACTGCAAGGTTTCTGCCGTATTGCATGCGTTCAAAAAGGTTCAACTTACCCTCGGCATCCGAAACCGGCAGTTTTAACAAATTGCGGGTAATGATCCTGAGTGAATTGGCAGAATTAGAGCGTGGCTGATCCAGGGCAATTATTTTCTGATGGCGTGTACTCCCTTTGATCTGTTCGTCTGATTCCAGAGTTCCTCCAAAAAACAAATTACAATCCAGAAAGCGGCGAACCATCAATTTCATTTTATTGTACAGGGATTCACCTTCCTCGTGCGAGGCCACCATGTTGGCCACCATCATGATCGGTGTATCGCCGTCGGCTTGACGAATGACTTTCATCATACCGTAGGCATCTGCGATTGAAGCCGGGTCAGGTGTGACCACTACGACGATTTTATCTCCTCCCAGAACAAAAGCAAGAACATTTTGTGCGATCCCCGCTGCAGTATCCACCATTACCATATCGTAGTTCGACTCGAACTGTGAAAATGCATCCGTAAGTTTTCGCTGGATGGTGTTTTCATTCTCAAGCAAGTCCATATCCGCTGAGGAGGCAGGGAGTATGTCGATGCCTTCCGGTCCACGGGTTATGACGTCCTGCAGGGGTACCTGATTTCGAATTGTATCCGAGATTGTATATCGGGGTCTGAACCCCACAAGAAAATTCAAATTGCCTAAATGAAGATCGGCATCAATGAGCAAAATCTTCTTTTTCATTTGCACAAGCAGAATAGACAGATTCAAAGCTATCATTGATTTGCCAACACCACCTTTTCCACTGGTGATCACAACGATCTCCGGGTGGGCTGCATTATTATTCAAATTGGTCATGGAAAATATGCTGTTATGCCTGAAATTCACTTTTTACCTGCTCATATCGTCATTAGTAATTTTGTCCAAATCAATTCTCTGCTCATTCTGTCAATATCTTCCGGAATTAACTGACCGCCCGACACAAACTTTACAGGCAACTGTAAATCCCGCTGCATAGAAACAAGTTTCCCGGGCTTGCTGGTCTCATCCAGTTTAGTTATAATTATTCCCGTTGCTTTTAGTGCTGAATATGGGTTGGTCAGATTCGCCAGATCATCCAGATCCGTAACCGCACTTAGAGTAAGGTAAACCTCGTCGGGCTGTATGGTTTGACGGTAGTTCAACAACATATCCGTGTATTCTTCTCCGGCTGAACTGCGCCCCGGAGTGTCAATGAGGATGACATCCAGCCTGCTCAGCTCTCGGATCACTTCAATTGCATCTGCTGCCTGCCGGACTTCAAACACCTGAATATCGGACACTTTTGAAAAGGCTTTAAGCTGAGCTGCAGCTGCCATCCGGTAACAGTCAGTTGTGATAATGGCCACTTTCCGGCCACCATATATTTCAGGGTTAAGCGCCATTTTCATGATGGCAGTGGTTTTACCCATGCCCGAAGGACCAGCCAGCATAATGGTTCGCGGTTTACCCTCGCTGCCTTCAGACGCCTCAGCTGCTTTTGTAAAAGATCCGGCTATCTCATTTTTAATCAGCCCAAGCAGCTTTGCCGGTGAGACGGATTCGTCAGAGGTCTTTTGCAGACTGCTTTCCACGATCTCTTTTGCGTGAGCAGACTTGATACCGCTGGCCAGTAATTGCTCATACACCTGAGAATAAGGGTAGAAAAACTCCGGTTTACCGAATTGCGACAGTTTTTCTTCAAGTTTGATGATCTCCGCCCGCAAAGCTGCCAGTTCGGAACCCACACTTCCGGAAGGTGATTCATTTACAACCGGTTTCTCAAGAATGGATTCCAGATGCCCGTTGAAGTATCTGGGGGTCTGGTCAACTGTTTCAGGAATTATTTTATGCACTTTACTTTCCGGAGACATTTCGGCGCCTACAGTGATTTGAATCACTGCATTCTCATCCCGATCTTTAAGGGTTTGTTTGATCTCTTTGGTCTCAAACAGGATGACGCCGTCACCGAGTTCGGCTTTGGCCCGGTTCATGGCATCTTTAACATTTTTCCCAAAAAAAGTCTTAATTTTCATTTGGATATCCAACTACGCCAACCGTTTGTAGATTTGTATCAGAAGCCAATTCCGAGTAAGAGATCACTGACAGGTTCGGCAGTATGGGTTCAATAAAATTCCGGAAATGACGTCTTACCTGAGGGGATACGAGAATTGCAGGAGGTGTCCCCTTGAGTGTCATTTGTTCAACTTTTTCATTTATGTTGTCGAAGAGTTTGTTCACCTGCATGGGAGATAAGCCCAGATTCTGTGCAGTACCGTTACCTTTCTTTATGGTCTGCATTATTTCATCCTCCAGCAGCGGATCAAGTGTAGTAACTGTAATTCTATTGTCATCCTGCTTGAAATAATCGGTAATGGTCTCCGATAGCGCGATGCGGACATATTCTGTCAGCACTTCCGGATCTTTTGAAAAAGGTGCATAATCTGCCAGAGTCTCCAGTATGGCTACCAGATTGCGGATTGGAATCTTCTCTTTTAACAGATGTTTCAAGACCTGCGCAACCACTCCCAAAGGCAGAAGATCGGGGACGAGGCCGTCAACCACGGCCGAATGCGTTTCTTTCAGATGATCCAGCATTCGGCGGGTTTCCTGACGATCCAGCAATTTATAAGCATTGGCTTTCAGGACTTCCATCAAATGGGTGGCAATCACTGCCGGCGGTTCGACAACCGTATAACCTGCAACCTCTGCTTTTTCCTTGTCTTTTGCGGGTATCCAGCGGGCCGGAAGACCAAAAGTCGGTTCAATCGTGTCCACACCGTTCAGTTCAATGCGGTCATCAGGATTCAATGTCAAATAATAGTCCATCATTATTTCGCCGCGGTTAGCTTCGATACCATAAATTTTGAAGACGTATTCGTTCGATTGCAGCTGAATGTTATCCCGAATCCTGATAGGCGGGATGATAACCCCCAGCTCAAGGGCAATATTTTTACGGATAGTGGATATTCTTTTTAACAGGTTGCCCCCCTGATTTGCATCTACCAACGGGATGAGACCATATCCTATCTCAACCTCAAAGGGATCCGGATGCAGAAATTCTTCAATTTTCTCTTCTTCGATGGTTTGCACTTCCTGCTCGGGTTCTTCTTCAGCCTCTGCCTTTCGGATCAATGATTTTTTAGCCGAATATCCGGTAATGCCCACTAAAACGGACATGATCATAAATGGGAAAAAGGGTAAACCCGGAACCAGTCCCATCAGGGCCAGGATACCGGAAGTCACGAGAATAGCCTGGGGTTGATTGGAAAATTGATTGGCAATATCCACACCCATACTTGCTCCGGAAGCAGCCCTGGTAATAATGATACCCGAAGCCGTAGAAATGATCAGTGCCGGGATCTGGGCCACAAGTCCGTCACCGATAGTCAGGAGCATATAATTGGAGGCGGCATCTCCAATTGTCATCCCCCTCTGAAGAACACCGATTGTGAGTCCGCCAATTATGTTAATCAGGGTGATAAGCAGGCCTGCAATAGCATCACCCCGTACGAATTTTGCCGCACCGTCCATGGCTCCGTAGAAGTCAGCCTGCCGGGAGATTGCTTTCCTTCGCTGCCTGGCCTGTTGATCATCAATCAAACCGGCATTCAGATCAGCGTCGATGGCCATCTGTTTCCCCGGCATCGCATCCAGTGTGAATCTGGCGGAGACTTCTGCGACCCGTGTTGCGCCTTTTGTGATGACCACAAAATTAATAATAACCAAAACCAGAAAAATCACAGCGCCGACGACAAAATTCCCCTGTACTACAAAAGAACCGAAAGCTTTGATGATCTCGCCGGCGTATCCCTGCCCGAGGATGAAGCGTGTTGTGGCAACGTTCAGAGATAACCTAAAAAGGGTTACGATGAGGAGTAACCCCGGGAATACCGAAAATTCAAGTGGCTTTAGCACATATAGTGCAATGAACAGGATCACAAGAGCGCCGGTGATATTCATCACCAGCAGGATATCCGTCAAGAAAGTCGGCAAGGGCAATATCATCACCGCCAGGATCATCATGATCATACCTGAAAGATAGATATTGCTGTTATTCTTCAGTTTTCCCATTGCAGATGTACTTGTCACCGATTCAGGCATGACTTAAACCCATGCTGATTTTTTTATTTTCAGTTTGCATACGATAGACCTGGGCGAGCAATTCCGCCACTGCCTGATACAGTATAACCGGGACCTGCATACCGATATCCGTAATTTCGAACAGGGTGCGTGCCAGGGGTTTGTTTTCGATGACCGGTACATCATTTTCTCTGGCTATGTCTTTAATACGCTGGGCTATTTTCCGTTTTCCTTTGGCAACTATGATAGGAGCATCACTACCGGATGAGGGATCATATTTGATTGCGACGGCCAGGTAGGTCGGGTTGGTTACAACAACCGTTGCATCCGGTACTGCGGCCATCATTCTCTTCCGGGCAAGCTGCTTCTGCATCGCCCGGATATGCCCTTTCATTTCCTGATTCCCTTCATATTGCTTTGCTTCGTCCCGAACTTCCTGTTTGGTCATTTTCAGACTTTTCTGATGTTCGTATTTCTGGTAGGCAAAATCGGCAGCGGCCAGAAACGCCAGAACGACGCCGATCTTTATACCGAGATCTTTCAAAACAATCCCGATCAGGCTGAAGATCTGCGCTGCCGAAGCACTGTAAAGCGCCCAAAATTCTGCGATGTATTTTTTCAGCACCAAAAAGGCAATGAGTGCAACAATTATAATTTTTAATATGCCTTTCAGAGCTTCAACGAGAGATCGAACCGACAGGATGCGTTTAAAACCCTTGGCCGGATTAATCTTTTCGAATTTCGGCTCCAGAGCTTTCTTGGCAATAAAAAAGCCGGTTTGAGCAACGTTGGCACTGATCCCCGCAATCAGTAAAATAATGAACACCGGTGACAGAACACCCATAAATTTCATTAACATCCCCCTGAATTGCACGGGGAATGACTCAACCGTCATATTGAAACTGCCCGAGTTTAAATAAGTCGAGATCGTGAAATCCGAAAAAAGTTTCATCAGCGGACCGGAAATAAATTGGATACTGATGATACCCGCCAACATGACGGCTACGGAATTCAGCTCCATACTTTTGGCAACATCTCCCTTCTCAAGAGCTTCCTCTTTGCGTCGCGGAGTTGGGGCTTCGGTTTTATCCTGTGCTGATTGATCTGCCATGACTATGTGCTTTGCATACTTGTAATAATGTTCTGGAAGTAATACCCGATATGGCGGTAAACCGTATCATATAACAGCTGAAAAATATCCACGGAAATGATCAGGATGAAAATACCTGTGGCAATTTTCAAGGGCAGTGTGATGATAAATATATTCATTTGAGGCATCACCCGGGCTACCAGTGCTATGGCCGTATCCACCAGCAGCAGGAAAACCATTGCAGGGGCTGCAAGACTCAATGAGATCTGAAAAGCAGTGCTGCCGCTTCTCACAACAACCTCTCCTGCTTCAGGACTGAAAATGGCCGAGCCCAACGGGATCAACTGGAAATTCTTGAAAATAGTATCAATTAACAGATAGTGACCGTTGACGGACAGAAAAAATACGATCATGAGTAAAAACCAGAATTGGCTGATAACAGGCAACTGCTGCCGACTGGTAGGGTCCATAACATTGGCAATAGCCAACCCCATTTGACGTCCCACAAAGCTGCCGGCCATATTCAGCGCTTCGAATATCACACGCGCTCCCATCCCGATCAACATGCCTGTCAACAATTCACCTCCAACCTGAAAAATCATTTGTGCGATTGATTCCATGGCCACAGTTGGTGCCTGAACTAAGGGGTAGATCAAAACTGCCGTTGACAGGATCACCATCACTTTTATCCTGCCGGAGATCAGTCTGTAACTGAAAATTGGCATTGTCACAATAAGACCCGATAACCTGGCAAGTACCAGTAAAAACCCGGGCAGCCACTGGCTTATATGGTCGATCAACTCGAACATCTCATTGAACCATGAGTGGAATTTGATTGAAAATCTCTTGTGTGAAAGAGACCATTACATCTATAAACCAGGGCATCAGCAATAAAATTACAAACCCGACAACGGCCATTTTAGGAATAAAAGTGAGTGTCATTTCATTAATTTGGGTTACGGCCTGAAATATACCCACTGCCAGACCCACGATCAATCCGCCACCCAGTATTGGCAACAGAATTTGCATAGAGGTCATCAGTGTTTCCTTGCTTAGATAAAGTACATAATCCGGTGTCATATCGTAGAAAATCCTTTCACGAGTGATTCAACTATCAGGTACCAGCCATCCACCAGCACAAACAATAATATTTTAAAAGGCATTGAAATCATCATCGGGGGAAGCATCATCATCCCCATGGACAACAGCACACTTGAAACCACAATATCGATGAGCAGCATGGGCAGATACAATAAAAAGCCAATCTGAAATGCCGTTTTTAATTCGCTGATAATAAATGAGGGTATTACGGTGGATAGGGGCAACTGGGCGGCAGAGGTTGGTTTTCCTTCACCCCTCAGGCTCACAAATAACTCCATATCTTTCACTCTGGTTTGACGGACCATGAAGGCCTTGATGGGCTTTTCAGCTTCCTGCAAAGCTTCTGTCTGTGTGATCTCTTCTTTTAAATACGGCTGTATGGAGTTGTCATTTATTTCTTTAAAAACAGGCTTCATAATAAAAAAAGTGATGAATAAAGCCAATCCGATGAGAATTTGGTTGGAAGGTACGGATTGTGTTGCCAAAGCCGTACGCAAGAAATGGAAAACGATTATGATCCGCGTAAAAGATGTCATCAGAATCAGAATGGAAGGCGCCAGTGCCAGCACGGTCATCAGGGCCAGAATACGCAATGAGAGTACGAAATCTTCGGGGGAAGTGGCATCCTCCAACCCAATTGTCACTTTCGGGAGTACGGATTGCTGTGCTGAAACCAGACCCAGTAAAAAAACCAGGAGAACAGCCAGGTAAAAATATTTTCTCCGGGCTGCGCTCAACGTTGACCTCCGGTCTGCCTGGCTTTTCCCTTTAAATTAGTCAGGATTGATTGAAAGGATCCTGTTTTTGTGCCCGAACTTTCAGGTTCATGTTGCTGCTCATTTCCCGGCTCGAATTCACAGATCAGATTTACGGCCGAATCCGTTACCCCCAGCAGCAGCTTTCGATTTTCTACCAGAATCATAACCAGTGAACTGCCGGGCGACAAATATTCTCTGCCGAGTATGGTAAAATGCGTATCACTCGCGGTTGAAGGCAGCATTTTTTTTCGGTAAAATTTTGCAAGCAACCAGAATAAACCTATGATACCGGCGGTGATAAAGACGACTTTCCAGACATATTTTGTCAGACTGAAGGAAGATCGGTCAGTCAGTTTTATGGTCAACGAGTCCGCTTGAGCAATACCGGGTGAGGCCGGCGTGGGGGGAGCAGTCGTTGCGTCCGGCAGCCAGATCATGATCATACCCAAAAATGTAATGGCAAAAAATACTATCGCCAATAGTTTTGAGCCGCCCGAAATCTGTTTTCTCTGTCCGGGTCTCATCACTTACCCAATGACTCCAATCTCTTTTTGGCGCCTGCCAGCTGCGTGATTCTTATGCCGAAATGGTCATCTACAACTACAACTTCACCTTCGGCAAATTTTCTACCGCTGACGAACAAATCCAGTGGTTCACCGGCCGCCTTATCCAACTCCACAACTGTGCCTTTCCCCAGCTTCAGAACATCCTTGACCTGCATAACCTTTTTCCCCAGCTCAACATTGATATCCAGTTCCACTTCCATCAGCATGTTGATGTTACGCGGTTGACCGTTAGGACCTGACTGTGCTGTGAGAGAACTGAAATCTGCCGGATGAACTTTGACGGCTTCATCCCCGGCTGGTTCATCTGGAGCATCTTCGAGTGAGTCGGCGGCAAACAGTGCATCTACATCCAATTCGGGTTCTTGTTCAATGTCAGCAGCCGGTGCTGCTTCAGAAGTCTGCCAGATATAATGATCCACAATAAAAGTGTCTTCAGCGGTTGCCATAGTATAAGCAACCCTCAGGCCCTCATCGGCAGGTGCTGTCCAGGCAGCACCTGCATCATCTGTAGATAAGGAAACCGACATATCCTTGACTTCAATTTTCAATCCCATTCCGTCCAGGGCAGTTCTCAATTGTCCTAATATCTGGTTTGCAGCTTCCTGAATTCCTTCCGTATGTTCCGGTAATAATTTTCCCTCCGGCTCTTCCTGGAGCATCCAGGCAAGCAATTTCAGACTTTGAGATTCACTCAGCTGCAAGCGGTGGTGGAAACCCGCCTGGGCCAGCACATCGAATTCCAGCACAATCCCCGGGAATACTACTTCCGGCGGTTGATCCTCAATTGCTGAATTTTCACCGATTTTAATGTCGAATGATTGATTGAAAACCAGCTGACAGGCTTCAACAACAATTGAGATGATCTCATCCGCTAAAATCTCTAATTGATTTTTCAATTTTTTATAGCTCATCATTATCCTCTCTCGTGATTACTGAACTGATTTGTATTGCATAATTTTTATTGGATTCACCTATTACCGAGTCATACATGTGCACCTGCGAAGTATATACGGGAATCGTATCCCTTACCGTAGTGTCCAATTGCAGAACATCACCTTTTTTCAGGTTCAGGAATTCCTGTATACTTATCCTGCATCTACCTAAAACCGCCTTGAGACTCACGTTTGTTTTATCAAGGTTTGACTCAATTACGGCGCGTTCATGCTCTGTAGTGGACTTGGTGCCGAACATGATTTTGTTTTGTACCTCAGGTCGTGAAATAATATTGGAGATCCACATATAGGGATAACAGATATTCATCAGTGAGGTCGCACCATGAAGTTTTATTTCCAATGATACAACCACTACAGGCTCTGAAGCAGGGATGATCTGAACAAATTCCGGATTACTCTCAAAACGATCAAAAACACAATTAAATTCTTTTACGGGAGCCCAGCTTTTTTCAATTTCTACGGCGATGCGGTCGATTATTCTTTTAACAATGCGCTGCTCAATAACGGAGATAGGGCGGATATTATTAATGAAATTTCCTTTTCCGCCGAACATCCTCTCAACTATGAATATTGTCAACTGGGGATTCATTTCCAGAACGATATTTGAATAGGGGCTGTCGATAGTTCCCACATAGATTGCCCCGGGCGGAGCGATAGACATCACAAATTCGGAATACATGATCTGGTCGATTGCCAGAAGTCCGATATCGACTATCATGCGTAGTTGTGCTGATAGGTACACACCAAAATTACGCACCACACTCTCGTGTACATTTTCAAGAAAACGCATCTGTTCCTTGGAGATCAGATTCGGATGTTTGAAGTCGTAAAGTGAGATCTTTTTATTCAGTTCCGGAGACTCGATACTGACCTCTTCTCCGGTGGAGACGCTGGTTAATAAAGCATCAATTTCTTCCTGGGATAGTATTTTTGCCATTGTACCGGTCTGTTTTTGGTTATTGTAAAATCAATTGTTTATAGTAAAGACTATCAATCCTGCCACTGTTCAGGAAAGAATTCACTATCTTGGTCAATTCGGATTTAGACACCGATTGAAAGCTGTTGGAGAGTACATTTTCAGCGGATTGTCTTCTTAAGTAACTGATGAACCTGTCCCGCAGTTGAGGGTCCCTGGCTTTCAATTCATCGAGGACTGCATCATTATGGGTCTCTATTGCGAACTCTGCAACCATTATCCGTCTGCCTGCAGACCCCAGCAGGTTCACCGTGATATCATCCAGCACATAGATCTTTCCCATATTAAATTTATCTTTTAATTTGGCTGCATGAGCGGGTTTCCGGAGGGGACGGATCTTATCGAAATTAGGCATCAGCACAAATCTCACTACTAAAAATGCTCCCGCCGCAATGACTATCAGAATACTGATGAAAATTCCGATCTTCATTCCACTAAGCTTTTCCTTCTTGTTAGAATCACCTTGTGCTTGGGGCTGACGTATTTGTACACTATTTTCAGGCATTATAAAATATTCAATTTAAAAGTAAACAGCACTCCCGGGAACCATTCCCTGGTTTTCTGCTTGCGGGAAGAATATTTTCAAATTTAGTGCCAAGGCAGCTGCAGCCTCAACTGGTGAGTAATTATCCGGCAGCAGGATCGTTGAGACTTCAATGACCGGCTTTATTGCTTGAATTATACAGCCGGGCTATCTAGCAGACTAGTCATTTATTTTTTGCGTAATCAGATATTTATTGAATTATATGATTTATAATTACAGTGTTTTAGGAATAGTAATACTAAAACAGGAATTTGTTTGGCCAAAATATCAAACCGATGGCAGCTGATTTGTGGTCAAATAATATTGACCGGGTCGGTAATGGAATAAGAAATAAGCGAAAAGTAAACAGATCGGAGTTATGAACGATTTGAGGAAAAATTTTCCCCTAATCTCGGGTAATTTTCCCGATTTCAACTTAGCGGAGTGCCATGGTTGTTACTTCCAGGTGACCAGAAATTCCACCCGGCGGTTTTTCTGTCTGGATTGGGGCGTATCATTGGAGGCAATTGGTCTGTATTCGGAATATCCCGTTGCAGCCAAAATATTGGGCGGGACATTTGCTTCTTTGATCAAATACTTGACCACGCTCAAAGCCCTTGCAGATGAAAGTTCCCAATTGGACGGGAATTCTGTTGTGTGGATGGGTACGTTATCGGTATGGCCGCTCACCAGAACCTCTTTGGCCCTGGTCTTAATGGCATCACCCACTACTTTTAAGACGGGATGCGATTTTTCTTTTAAGTTTGCTTCTCCCGGATCGAAGAGGACTTTATCACCCAGCTGTATTAAAAGTCCTGTATCGGTCATTTCAACATTTATATCCTTTTCCAGCCCGAGTTCTTTTGCAATGTTATTGATGCGATTAATGGTTTCTTTAACATAATCGGATTCGCTCTCACCGAGGTTGCGTGGTTTGAAGTAGTCAAGAATGGATACTTTTTTCGGAAGAATATTAAGTTCATTATTGAGGGAACTGGCAGCCTCTTTGAATTTCACATCATCCAGACTTGAAAATGAGAGCAAAAGCACAAAAAAGGTCAGCAGCAAGGTCACCATATCGCCATAAGTAACCATCCAAAATGGCGCTGAAGGTCCGTCGGATTCTTTCTCTCGCTTGCGTTTTTTTAGGCTCATTCTTCAGAAAGTTATTTTTTCGCCTTTAAATTCCGCATATTGGGAGGAACAAAGTTCAGCAATTTTCTGCGAATATTATTCGGATGTTCTCCATACTGAATCGCCAGTACACCTTCGAGTATCATCTCTTTCATGATGATTTCCTGATCCGAACGGTTTTTAAGTTTCCCGGCAATGGGCAGAAAAACCAGGTTAGCTACGAGAGATCCGTAAAAAGTCGTGATCAGCGCTACAGCCATGCCCTCACCTATGTTTGAAGGATTGTCCAACGATTTGAGCATGCTGATGAGACCGATCAGGGTTCCGATCATGCCGAATGCAGGGGCATAGGTTCCCAGTGATGTAAAGATCTTTTGGCCGTTTTTATGTCTTTCAGAGAGATAGGTCAGTTCAGTCTCCATGACGCTGCGAATTGTCTCGGGTTCGGTACCGTCCACTGCCATCTCCAGTCCCGTCCGCATGAAACGGTCTTTTACCGCCGGCAGAACCTGGTCTATGGCAAGGATACCCTCTCTCCGGGCTTTCTTCGCAAGATCCACAAGCATTTCAATGAGTTTGATTTCGTGGAAGTCCTCGCCTTTAAAGGCTTTTCTCACCACACCGATTACACCGATAATTTCGCTGAGCTGGAAATTCACCAGAGTGGCTGCCATAGCTCCGCCAAAAACGATCATCATGGAGGGAACATGTATAAAAATATCCAGATTGCCGCCGCTGATGATGGTGTAACCAATCAGGGTGATTCCCGAGATGATCCCAGCAATTGTTGCCAGATCCATCCGATTAAAAGCCTGTTGATCTGCTAATGAGACAGCAGAAAGGGTTGTGTTCTTTTTTAGTTGACATCCTGTCGTTTCTCCAAACCAAATTCATCAATATGGAACTGGTATGAAGAAGAATAATCCTTGTGTTAAACCAGCGGATTACCCGGGGAATATAACTCCCCGGACAATCCGTTCTTCATTATCATCTTAACGCGTAAACCCTCTTCCCTGATATCATCTTATCTGCCGAATCTGGTCGTTTCTTCAAGTATCTGATTGAGCGTCGAAACGATTCTTGAGGCAGCCTGATATCCTTTTTGGGCATCGATCATCTGAATAAACTGATCTGCCAAATCCACATTTGAGGTTTCCAGATTACCGGATTTTAACTCAGTGCCGAATTCGTCTGCTCTGCCGATCCTCGCATCACCGCTATACTGGGTAGCCAGAAAATTACTGGCACTGGATTTCTCAAGGCTGGTTGGATCATCAAATTCCGCCAGGGCGATCAGGGCCAGCTTCTTTGTAACCCCGTTGGAAAAAGTACCTACAATAAATCCAAACTCATCCACATTGATTCCCTGGAGTGTTCCACTGGAGTAGCCATCCTGCTCATGCACGCGGATATTGGAAGAACTATTCTCTCCGATTGAAGTCTGCGAAATTCCTTTCCAGCCATTACCGTTTACATTCAGTTTAACATTCAGTTGCGCCGCACCATTATTCACATCTAAAGTAAGTTCACCGCTGCCGTCGTCGAATGTAAACGATTGAATCCCACCGTTTTCATCAAAAATGATATTGCCCGAACCACCGGATTGAATGGTTTCATTACCATCTACCGAGGTGATCTGCCAATCCCATTCGCGGTTGTTGACACCCTCCAGAAATTCTATTTCCAGATGGTGGGAAACACCGAGGCTGTCGTACAGGATGAGGGAAGAAGTTGCCTTAGGTGTATCACCCGGTGTCGTTTCCGTGAAAGCCGGGAATGTTGTAAAAATCCCGTCCAGGGCTGCATCATTTGTAAGCGCTAAACTGATCCCCGACTCGCCGGGTGTGAACGCTGTGAGTTGTATTCTCCCGTCCACAAGCGTGGCTGTGGCAATGGGATTCCCCCCGGCACCTCCGCTGAAAGCGGTGTTAATAGCATTAAGCAGATCACCCACGGTAGTACCGTCCGTACCGTAAGTGAAATCAACTGTCGGAATCGGATTACCATCGGCATCGGTCCCGTTAATGTGTATAACCCCGCCGGGCAGAATGGGATTTGTCGGATCTACGTTCAACGCAAGTTCATTCAGGTCGGTTGTCTCGGTGGCATTGTTCCCGTTTGCGGTCAGCGCTTCTGTCAATTCCCATACTTCGGTAGTACGTTCGGCATTGGCATCCAAATTCCCTGATAACCATACATTTTGTGTCGCTTTAGCATTTTCGATCATATCCGGGTCGATTTGGACATCTCCGATGGCAGCCATACCGCCAACTGTGGAAGTTGCAATACCATTCTCGAGAGCGTCATCAATCTGCCAGCCCTGCACGGCCTGTTGATTGGCATTTACCAGAACTCCCTCAGAGTTAAAATAAAATGCTCCGGCCCGGGTGTAGGCCTGCTGCCCAGCCTCATCTTTTACTACAAAAAAGGATTGACCGTTTATGGCAATATCCGTTGGACTACCGGTAGCAGTCAGTGTACCCTGTTCAAAGGGTGTATAGATCTTCCCTACCGTTTGTCCGAGCATTTCCAAAAAGGTCATCCTGCTTGATTTGAAACCAATGGTGTTAATATTCGAAATATTACCACTAATGACTTCCAGCCGTTTTCTTTGATTTTTTAAACTCGAAAGTACTGATGTAAAGGCATCACCCGTGCCTAATGATTGTCCGAATGTGTTCATAGAACCCTCCATTATTGTTTATTAGCCCGCGTCAGTCAGTCGGCGGGTGGAGGACCTCCCTTTCGGGACCGGTCCTTGTCTGTTCGTTACACGATGGCAACACTGTCAATGTTTGTAAAAACATTTCCCAGAGTTGCTGATTTATCCAGCGCCGTGACAACAATTTTGTTTTTGACGCTGACGATGTAAGCCATGTCATCCACCAGAATGAGTGAGCTGTTTGCTCCTTTACCGTCCACTTTTTTTACTCCTTCCAGCAAACGGGTTAAATCGGTTTTTGACACGCTGATTTGTCGATCCTGCAGTCGTTTGATTGCATGCGCAGAGAATTTTAAATCCTGATTCTCTGATATTTTCCGGTTCAGAATATCAGAAAAGGATTTCTCCACAGCTTTGTCGCCCGTTTTCTGCTGCCGGGCAGGTTGCGATTTACCAAACGAAAGCCGATCCGGTTTTATATTCAATTGGTTATGTCGAATTTGGAGATCTGCTACTTTCATAAGCACTCCCTCAGCTGACTTCCAAAACCTGTGAGAAGGGTACCTCCTGGCCGTTTACAATCAGCATGGCCATACCATTCTCAAACTTCACGCTCTCGATCATACCGGTTAGATAGGTGGTGGCAGATACTGAAGCACCCTGATCATCCCGGGCTCTGACTGTGAAGGTATAATCCCCTGCGTCGCAGGCAAATCCATCATCATTCAGACCATCCCAGGTTAGCGAATGATCACCGCTGTTCTGATCAGATTGTTCAATTGTTCTCACAAGTGTACCTGCAGAATCCCTGATTTCAATTGTCACAGAATCAGAGAATTCACCTAACTTGAACCCTATCTCGCTTGGAACCAGATCGTCTCCATCCTGTGTGAGCTGAATCGTATTCCCCAGGGCTGTAACTTCCTTACCGACCAGGGTCGAAGCCATCGTATTATTGATGGCCTGGGTCAGTATCAGATTTATTTCAACGCCCTGCTCCAGATTGGAATTAACGGACTGCAGTTGTTCCAAAGAACTGAACTGCGCCAGCTGGGAGGCATATTCCTGGTTTTCCATCGGGGAAAGCGGATCCTGATTTTTCATCTGTGCTATGAGCAGCTTCAGAAAATCCTCTTTACCCATGCTCGTTTTATCGAGTGCATTCGACAAACTAACTGCATTCATGTTTGGGTTAATGCTGCCAGTTTCCATTTTTCACTCCTTTCTGTTTCATGCGATTACTTCCATTGTGTTGTAACCGTAATTCTTAATAGCAAGAACTGAACCGGCCTCGGCCTCGGGCAGATCAGGAATTACTTTTTCGGAATCCCGTCTCTCCTGACGAAAATGCCTGCTGTCAGTTGCTCCTTTTTTGTCGAAGTCTTTCATGCGTACATCAAATTGTGAAATGAGATAGCCTTTGGAAGATAAATTTTCCAGGACTGCCGGCAGGACCCCAATAATAGAAGCCCGGGCCTCTTCCGAAGCTGCATACAGTGTAACGGCATGCTCATTAAGACTTTGTTCACATTCAATTTGTATTTGTCCCAAATTTCCCGTATCCAGTGTAAGCGAAAAACTCCCGGATGGATTCGACCCGGGTGTCTGCATGCCCTCAGTCAGCCGCTGAGCCAACAATAGCGGGAAAATATCCCGGGTATTCCCCCATAGCGAGCCCGTTACCGACTTCATCCCGGGCGGTGTCATCAGCAGTGGCTTTACCACAGCCGGTAGTGGCGGGTTTGTAAGCGCTGATTTTCCACCGGCAGGATTGTCCCCATCAGGAAGAATCTTCCTGCCAATATCTAATACTGTCTCTCCTGCCGGCACTTTCCACTCTGCAGAAATCGTCTTTATCGGTGCTTTTGCCGAAGACCCGTCCTTTGTGTCTTCACCGGAGTAATTTCGGGTTGATTGATCGGAATAAACAAGATCTCCGGTTAATATGCTGTTCCTGATGGTTGCGGAGTTCTTTACGGCTGTCTTTCCGGTTACCGGTCGTCCCGATTTTGGTTCTTGCGCACTATCCGGGCGGGCTCTCAAATTTTGCTTAGTATTGCGGTTATTTTCCCTGAACTCCCGGCCTTTTATCGCTGTACGGGCAGCGACCAACTTTTCATCATTCCCGTAGGCTTGCTCTGGCAGTGATATCCTGTTCTCTTGATGATCATTTGCCGTTAAATGACTTGCTTTAAACCTGATTGCTGATTCCCTTGCCTGCAGGGTAGAAATATTCAGCCCGTTGCCCGGATGCTCCGCTTTTGTTAAACCCGCCGTACGTTCACCACTCACAGGCCTGACTGATGGTGTCTGCTTTTGAAGGATTACACTGTTTCGGGAGTAAATTCGCCGCTGGTGTGGTTTATCAATATCAATTCCTGCCGTGTTCGTCCGGAGCGGATACCCGGAAATATCCGCCGTCCGTGGTGCAGCGGATTGCCTGGAAAATGAAAATCTTTCAGCGCTGTTTGAAATTTTTGATGGCAGTGGCGGCACATCGATTTTCCCGGCCCCTTTTATACTTAGATTATCCGGGAGCGTCTTTGCTTTTGTAATCCCGGATGGTAACCCGACCGCCTGCTTTTTGATGGTAGCAGCTGCCCGGGAGGATTTTAGTGATTTGAGTCCATCCAAACTGTGTCCTTCCCGTGAGACAGGCTTCTCCTGAAAAGCGGATTTCCACGGTATATGACTGCGTCTCCGGCCGGTTAGTGTTGTTGATGGCAGTGGTGGCACATCAATTTTAGCGGTCCCTTTAATTGGTATTTTTTGCAGGTGAGCTGTCGGTTCAGCTTCAGTCTCCGATAGCCCGGGTTTTGTTTTGTTCATGACGGTGCTGCCCGGCAAGGCAGAGATTTTATGCGATACTTTAACCGAAGTATTCTTTGAAATTCTATTTGTCAGGGGCCTTGCTGCAGGCTTCGTTTTATGCAGTATGTCCCTGGAGACACGAACCCCTGCTTTGTGGATAACACGCTTCTTCGAACCTGTAAGCCCTGTGGTTTCTGCACTTTTGTTGTAAGCATACTCAATCGTCTGCTCCCCGGATTGAGCACTTCTCCCTTCTGCAACCGGAATACTCTGCTGACCCTGCAACGGGTTCAGCATGCTGCCCTGATCTCCGCCGGTTAAAAGCTTGTCGGTTTTCCGGACTTTATAAGCATGCTCACGTGAAGTAATTGTTGAGTGTGAAGTTTTTTCATCAACAGGACAGGATCCCGTAAAGGGCATATTTTGAAAATATTTCCGGAATTTGATCAGGCTTTCATTTGCATCATTGTTTGAAAATGTTTTCAGCTTAGTTAGCAATTTGCCAAAGAGGTTCCCCGGGGATTCGTCTCCCAGTGCAGCAGGCACGTATCCCGCTTGCCCCAGGGGCGGTTTGGGGGCCGATATTATTTTATCAATTCTTCTCATCGGCATAATTTCCGGCTAACTGTTGAGTGATCAACGCAGCCCGCTCACTGGACAATGAATTCAAAATTATTTTTCTGGATCGACTGCTCATATTCTCATACAACGCGATAACCGTGACATCATCTACATTTTTCAGGATTGGTCGGATTTCATCCACCTTCATGGATTCATACGTTTTGGCCAGTTCTTTAATTTTTTGTGCCTGCTTTTGTTTTTTTAATAATTTATCATTCAGATCATCCACAGTTGTTTTGTATTCTGATAGAAGACCTGAAATAAATTGGTTGTTGTTGAGCAGGCTGTCACTAACTAATTTTGTATTAAAGAGTTCTCCCTTGATGCGTGCAATCTCTGCATTCAGTGTGTCAATCTCCGCCTGTTTTTGTGCTAGTATTTCGGGGTTGAGAGTGCCGTTTTCCGCCAGCAACTCTGGAGCAGCAGGTTCATTTTTAGATTGCATATAGGTGAGCACTCCAAAAATGGCTCCAACCAAAATGATAAACACTACCACACCGAGGCCTAACCAGATCAGCAGCTTTTTCATCCGCTAATCTCCGTTTTCCGCTTTGCTGCAATCCTCAGGCCGATCTCACTTTCTTCCTTCTCCTGTGCCCTGTTAAGGCCCTTTATGTACCGCTGTAAATGTTGATCCTTCAGAATTTCAACAATTTTTTTCTCACGGGATGCTTTAAGAACTTCACTGCGATCTTTTTCCACCAATTGTACCGTTTTATCCACAGCGCTTTTCTTACCGCTTATCGATTCGTTTAATTGTGACACATAATTACTGGTAACCTGCAGGGAATTGATCGTTAATCTGTCTCCCCGTTTTGTTCTCAAACGGGTTTCAGACAGCATTTCTTTTTTCCGCTCCTTTAGGACTTTGAGCTGATTTTTCTCCGTTTCAAGTCTCGACTGTGATCTTTTTAATTCGAGGGATCTCGTTTCTTCGATAATCTCCCGAACATTAAGGACTCTTTGCAGCGGAAACTGGAAATTCCTGGACATCAGTTCTTAATCTCCTCCGGAATGACTGCATATAAATTGTTGAGTGTCTGTTCCATATCAGATCTTTCATCGATTTCCTGGCGAAGGAAATTATTAATATCGTCAATATATTTTAGGGCCTGGTCAACTTTACGATTGCTGCCTGCCACATAAGCTCCGATATTGATCAAATCTTCCGATTTCTGGTATTCCGCCAGTAAGGATAAAATCTTTCTGGATTCTCTCTTTTGTTCCGTGGTTGAGATTTCGTTCTTAAGCCGGCTGACGCTGCTCAGCACGTCGATTGCAGGATAATGCCCCATATTTCCTAATTTTCTGGACAGTACGATATGACCGTCCAAAATGGCTCTGGCGGCATCGCTGATCGGTTCGTCCATATCACCACCTTCCACAAGAACCGTGTACAGGCCGGTAATGCTCCCCGTATCGTTACAGCCTGCACGTTCCAGCAGACGTGGAAGCATTGCAAATACAGACGGTGTAAAACCCTTTGTTGTGGGTGGTTCTCCCACAGCCAGTCCAATTTCGCGCTGGGCTGTTGCCACTCTCGTAAGAGAATCCATCAGTAACATGACATCCAGGGCCTGATCTCTAAAATATTCTGCAATGGCGGTGGCAATTAACGCTCCTTTAACCCTCACCATGGCAGCCTGATCTGAAGTGGCCACTACTACAACCGAGCGTTTAAGTCCTTCCGGCCCCAGATCCCGCTCGATAAATTCTTTGACTTCACGACCACGTTCACCAATTAGGGCAATCACATTGACTGCGGCATTCGTATATCTGGACATCATTCCCAGTAATACCGACTTACCTACACCGCTGCCGGCAAAGATCCCAACCCGCTGACCCTTCCCGATTGTTACCAGTCCGTCAATTGCTCTAACGCCTGTACTCAGCGGTTCGGTTATCCGCTTACGATTTAGAGGATCGGGCGGATTATTATAAACCGGCTGTTTGTATTTCGCTTCTATTGGTCCTTTACCATCAATGGGATTCCCCAATCCGTCAATTACGCGCCCAAGTAGTCCTGCTCCGACAGGTACTGTCAAGGGTTGTGGGCTGGTCCGGACAAGTGCACCCGGAGAAATCCCAACTGTTTCGCTGAACGGAAGCAGCAGCGCCCGGTTACCGTGGAACCCCACGATTTCCGCTTTTATCAACTTGCCTTCCCGGGTTTTTACTTCGCATAATTCTCCCAATGTGCCGCCGGGCAGAGTAGCCTCTATAACCAGCCCGACGACCTGAGATACTTTACCGTCCAGTTGAACGGTCTGCATCGTTTCGAGCAAACGATTGTAATCTTTAAACTGATGAAGGATTTTATTCAATTATTTCCTGACTTAGCATTTTGTTTTCTATGTTTTGCAATTGTCGCGTAATCAGTCCTTCCAGAATATAGTCTTCGGTTTCAACAACGCACTCACCTGGTTTAAGGTCATCTTTCCCCACAAGACTGACAGCACCGGGTAATCGTTTCTGTACCTGGTTCTCAACCTTGGCTATATTCGATACCTGTTTGGGGTTGAGGTAAATTGTGATTTTATTCTGGTCGGTCACCTCACTCAGCAATTTCCCGATCTGCCTTTTGACAACCGCATCATAAACATCGGCATGTTTCAGTTCCTGACCTATAATTTTCTCAGCTATTTTGATTGAAAGCCGTACGAGAGGTTTACCCAGCTTTTGCAGGGTCTGGCGGTACTGGTTATCCAGAGAGCCGGTGGCGGATAAAAATTCTTTTGAAAGATTGTCGATTTGAACTCTTATCTCTTTAATCCCGATTTCCTTGCCCTCTTCAAACCCGGCCTGAAAGGATTCCTCCCGGGCTCTTTGTAGTGAAGATTCCAAATTTTTAACCCGGTTTTCATATTCGACAATTCTTTCGCCGGTTCCACCATTCCCTCTTTTCTTGCCGTTAAGCGTCCAGTCGTGATCATCTAGTATTGAAATAGGTTCGTCCATGGATTTTTCAATCCTCACCGAGGCTTCTGCCAGGCCGATGACTCTTCTGTTGATTTTAATATGTTTAACGGTCATTCGATGATTTCCTCTTCCTCCACACCGCGGCCTATGACGATCTCTCCTGTTTCCTCCAACTGGTGAATGATGTCAAGAACCTGCTTTTGGGCTGCTTCAACATCTCTTACCCTGACAGGCCCGAGGTATTGCAGCTCATCCCGCAGCATCTCAGCCGCTCTTTCAGACATACAGCTGAAAATCTTTTCTTTGAGCTCGTTGCTGGTAGATTTGAGGGCCAGTGCAATAGTTTTTGAATCGACCTCTTTGATAATGCGCTGAATTGAAGTATCCGGGAGTTTGTGGATATCTTCAAACAGGAACATCAGGCTGGTTATCTCTTCGGAAAGTTCCGGATCCACTTCTTTTAAATTGCTGAGGATATTTTTCTCAGCAGCCCGGGTAGTGGAATTCAGGATCTCTGCAACTGCTTCTGCACCGCCCTGACGCCGCAGTCCACCGCCAAAAACGGTTCCAATCTGATCCCGGATTACCTCTTCAATATCGGCGATCAACTCCGGAGAAGTTTTCTCCATCGTAGCCAGACGATAGGCAATCTCGCTCTGAGTTTCTTCGGGCATCTCCGAAAGCAGCGCTGCAGCCTGGGTCGGTTTTAAATTGGCCAGGATGAGGGCCGTGGTTTGCGGATGTTCATTTTGTAAAAAACTGAGCAGCTGTTTATCATCAACTGTCTGCAGCAGATAAAACGCACTAACTTCTGTCGTAGCTTCAACTCTTTTAATAATCTCATCAGCTCGTTTATGACCCCAGGCGCTTTCGAGAACCTTTTTAGCATAATCCAGACCACCCTGTACAATATATTGATTGGCCAGCATAAGCTGATAGAATTCTTCTATTACTTCGCTTAATACTTCAGCCGGAATATCCTTAAGTTTTGCGATCTCGATGGTGACCTTTTCGATTTCCTGTTCCGTAAAATTTTTCATTACCTGGGCTGCATTTTGCACTCCCATGGCAACAATTACCAACGCCGCCTTTTGAAGAGGGGCTAACTGGGTTCGGATTTCCTGGCTCATCTCTACTGCCGCATTTGCATCTGTGTCAACCATGATCGTATTAACCTCGCTGCGTCCTCCGGACTTTCCTTTGCGTAAGTGACAACATCTTCCGTCATTCTGTCTTTGGCCTTGAGCTTTGCCCTGGCCTCAGGACTCAATTTTGTTATATATGCGTCTTCCGATACTTCCCTTTCGTCTATACCAGCAGTCAGGCCTGTCAGGTTTTCAACTCCGGGCAGTGCTGCAGTTGTCGTGGCAGCTGTCAGTTCCGGGAAGATCGTCGCAGTGTTTTTTAACAGTTTTCGCATGATGAACAGGGCAAATAAAACAGAAATACCTACAAGAACTTTGTTGATGACATCCGCCCACATTTCACCGGTCATTGATGCCCGGGCATAACCGTCTTCTGAATCTGCACCTGAGCGGTCAAACTGCATATTTTTGACTTCCACAACGTCCCCTCTCTCGGCAGAATACCCTACGGCACTGGCAACGAGAGCTGAGATTTGATCCAATTCGGATTGATTTCTGGCAATGTATTCCCTGGTCTCTTCACCATCCGGCCCTGATGAGATTTTATAATATCCGTCCACAGCCACAGCCACGGAAAGTTTTTGAATGGCACCAATATTATTCTGGTAGTGTTCAACCGTCTTATTGATTTCGTAATTTGTCAGTAAATCTTCGTTGGAGTGATGCTGACTGGTATTGCTGAGTGTATCGGAACTGGAAGTTGTCTCCGTATGTCTTTCCTCACTGATGACGGCCACATTTTCAGGATCGTAAATTTCCGCCGTACGTTCAATCTGTTCAAAATTTAATTCAACCGAAACTTCAACCACAGAGTGGTTTAAGCCAACAATACTTTCTACAATTTTATTGACTTTTTGCTTATATTTTTCCTCCAGAGAATTCTTCATTTCCCATTGATTTGCAACACTGCCCAGGTCTGCATCTTCGGATGAATTCTTGTTGAGTAATTTCCCATCCTCATCCAGAAGAACAACATTATCTTTTGTAATGCCCTCAACACAGTTTGCTACCAGAGATGTAATACCCTTGATCTGCTGACTGCTCAGAGTGTTGCCGGGTTTCAAATTCAGGGCCACGGAAGCAGAACCACTATTTTCCTTTTCAAATAATTTACCTTCCGGAAGGTTCAGGTGAACGCGACAACTTCTGATGACATCGAATTGTGAGATCGTTTTTGCCAGTTCGCCTTCCAAAGCCCTCCGCATATTAATCTTCTGCATAAATGTCGTTTGACCGATTTTCTGATTGTCAAACACCTTCCAGCCTTCGGTCAAAGAGCCCGTCATCCCCTTACCGGCAAGCGTCAGACGGAGCTCGTCCACATTGCCGGCCGGTACCAGAATGGTTTTCCCGTTATTCTCAAGCTTAAAGGGAATGCTCTCACTACGTATCTCACTGATCATATTATCTGCTACGGATGGCTCCAGATTGGTGTACAAAACCGTGAATTCAGGTTTGTTTGCCCAGGTGACGAGTGAGACGATTACCGCCACAATACCGACAACGACTGTAACGATGACCATCCGCTGTGCCAGCGAGTACTTCCCCATTATTCTACTTAATATTGAAAATAGCTGATCCATTTGCACCCTTCTGCTGATTATTTATTAAACCTGCATGCGTTGAATTTCTTTATATGAATCCAATAATCGGCTGCGAATTTCCAGCAGCAGTTGAAAGTTCAGTTTTGACTCCTCAAGACGCGTCATGGCTTCCGCCAGGTTCTCGGATTTCCCTTCAACAACATCAGCCACTTTTTTCCCGGCTGTTTTCTGGCTCTGATTTACTGCAGACAGGAAATCCTTGATCGTCTCCGAAAAACTGACTTTTTCTCCGGGTCGCTGTTCCGCTGCAGCGAGATTCTTTGAACCCGCTTGTTTAATGATGTTTTGAGTTAATCCGGAAATATTATTTATGTTCGACATATCTCACCCCTTTAAATCGATTAGATGACCTCTGTTAATCAGACTTACTTTATTTTTATTGTAGAAATTGAGATCTTCGGGCTTTTCACTCCCAAAGAGCATGTACAGAGTTGTTTTTTCCTGACTGGAAAGTACGACCGAAGGAGATTTTTCACGCTGAATTTTTACGCTCTCTTCCGGCTTTTCCACCTCAGGAAATTTTTCCCGGATGTTGATTCCGGTCTGATGATCAATATTTCTTGAATATCGATCCGCTATATAATCATTTCGAACATGAATTGGAATCTTCATAGCTAACTTAAATTTCCAGAGTTTTCTTTGCTACCTGTTTTACCGCATTGATTACACTCACATTTGCTTCATAGGCTCTGCTGGCAGAAACCATATCCACCATTTCCTCGATAATGTTTATATCCGGCATGTGTATATATCCGTTCTCATCCGCCTCAGGATGATCCGGATCATAAACCAGTTTCTCACCACCGACTTCTTTAACTTCGTAAGGTTGGCCCTTACCGGTAAGGCTGTCACCCGTTGTATTCCTCACAGAGCTCCCGGGCAAATGGTGCTCCTTCAACCGCCGCATTTGAAGCACAAACTGGGTCCTGAAATTACCCTCTGATGCCATTCCTGCAGGCTTGTCCACAACTTCTTTTCGTCGATAAACCTTCCCTGATCCATCGGGTAATTTTTTTGCATTTGCAACATTTTCAGAGATAACCTCAAGACGCTTCATTTGTGAGGACAAACCCCTGTATGTCGTTTTTAAAGACGAAAATATTCCACCTGTTTTCATGCTGATACTCCTTAACGATTCCGGCCTAAGATGGCAGAGGACAGACCGGCATAGTATCGTCTGAGAACCTTGCTGACAAATTCATGTTTGATCTGGTTGGCTGCCAGATCACTCATCTCACGTGTCAGGTCAACTTCCCCTTCACCATTTGCTTCGGATTGAGCCAATTTTTTGAACCTGGAATTTGCCAGATGTCTGGGATCCGTGACTTTTAGACGGTTGTCATCCATTTCCTCCTTCAATACTGCAGAGAAATCTGTATCGATCCTTCTGAAACTGGGATTATTAACATTGGCAATATTTTCCGCAATAGCCGCTCGCTCCTGACCATAGGTTTCCAGAGCTTTTTTCAGTAATTGAGAATTATTTGTGTTAAAAAGTTTTAGTTCCATAGTTAACGACACGTGTTTCAATTGTCGTGCCGATACATGGCGGTTTTGGACTGCCGACCGTATTTATAAATCCGGCATCAACTAATCAATTTATTATTCGTGATTTACTAAATCGGGAAGGAAATAATCAGACGTAAATAATTCACTTGCAAAATATCAGTGAGTGGAAACGGCGGAAAAATTTTCCAAACGGGAGGTGAAATAATTCCCGTAAGATATTGAAGAATCAGTGATTATTCCGCCTATAGCCCAATAGGCGTACATGTGTATCTTTATAGCTCTTTAGGGTAGCCGGTAGTATATATATGTTACCTGTCCTCGCAGAATACTATTCTTCCATCTGATACTGGTGCAGTTTATTCCGCAATGTCCGTACGCTTATCCCAAGAATTTTGGCGGCCTTTGTACGATTGTCATCGGTCATGTCCAGGGTACTCTGGATCATCTTTTTCTCCATTTCCGCCAGGGACATGGCCTTGTTGTTGAACAAACCGCCCGCTGAATCCTGGTGGTCTGATTCGAATGAAAAATGCTCCATTCGCAGAGACTCTTCTTCTCCTGAATACAGTATAGCACGTTCAAGCAGATTTTCCAGCTGCCTGACGTTACCCTCAAATCTTTGTTTCATTAAGTATGACACTATTTCGGCAGAGATATCTTTTTTTTCATATCTGTATTTTACTTTAAACTTTTCGATGAAGTGATTCAATAATATTGGAATATCGTCCGGCCGGGAACGCAGCGGAGGTACTTTGATGGGAAATACATTCAGGCGATAATAGAGGTCCTGTCTGAACCTGTCACTGTCAATCAGGGATTGAATGGATTTGTTCGATGTGGCGATCACCCGAACATTGACATTGATCTCTTTGGTGGAGCCCACTCTGGTGAGGGTACCTTCCTGCAGAACCCGTAATAGTTTGGCCTGCATCGGCATAGGCATTTCGGTAATTTCATCCAGCAACAGCGTCCCGGTATCAGCCTCCTCGAATAGTCCTTTGTGCATCTTTAGGGCATTTGTAAAAGATCCTTTTTCATGTCCAAAAAGCGTACTTTCAAATAATGACTCCGGAATCGCAGAACAATTGACCTTGAGAAATGGTTTATCCACGCGGTCACCCAGTTCGTGTATGGCCCGGGCGATCAGTTCTTTCCCGGTTCCACTTTCACCCTGAATAAATACGGCCGCGTCGCTCTTGGCAACGATTTCGATCTGTTGGAAAACTTTCTGCATTTTACGGCTTTTCCCAACCAGCTTTTTAAATTTCGTCTCTTGAAGCAGTTTTCCCTTCAATTCTTTATTTTCTTCAATTATTCCCTCATATTCAAAATAGCGTTTTACGCGGGAAATTATATTCGAAAGGGAAAAAGGTTTGGTGACGAAATCAAAAGCGCCTTTTTGCAGGGCCTCCACGGCGAGTTCTATGGAGCCGTAAGCTGTGATCACCAGAAAACCTACGTCTGCATAATCCCTTTTTACAATCTCCATCAATTCAATACCTGTGATTCCGGGCATCATAAGATCCGAGACAACCAGGTTCACCGGTTCGGTTTTGAGAATTTCCAAAGCTGTTGCACCATCTTTTGCAGAGATTACTTCATATCCCTCAGATTTAAAGGACTCGATCAGGACGGCCCGCAAACTGTGGTCATCGTCAACAATCAGGATTTTCTTCATTTTGGGATTACCTCAAATATAACTTTATCTGTATCATCAAGAACTTAACGCGATTTGTACCTAAACAAGGACGAAAATCGATGCGTAAATTAATTTTATTTACTACCAAGTTTGAAATGATATCTTTGCCCGCTTAGCCCCGGGTTGTGTCCTTTGCTATTTGCTTGCTGTAAACTTTCTGTACAAGAGAACTGGGATATTCTTTCCCGGGCTTCATCACTAACTGTCTGCCATCGGGCATGACTTTATGCAGGGTTTCCTTCAATTGAGCATTTTCCTGCTGCAGCTTTTTAATTAGCTGCATGTTGTTAATGTGTTTCCCCAGCAATTGAAACTCCCTTTCAGCCCTATCCAGAACGGACAGAACCTGACCAATCCGGAATGGTTTGATGAGATAATCGTAAACATTATTCCGCAATGCTTCAATTGCACTTTCGAGCCCCGGATACCCCGTCATCAGGATATTGATCACGGCCGGATACATGGATTTCAATTCTTTGCTTAACGAGATTCCATCATGGTCCGGCAATCGGATATCAAGCAGGGCAAAATGAATTTCATTTTTCTCGGCTAGCTGAAGCGCTGTTTCGCCATTCTTCGCCAGAAAAACATTAAAGCCCTTGTCCCGAAGACCAATTTCCATGATCTTCAAAGTTGATTGCTGGTCATCGACTACGAGTATATTACGGCTCGATTTATCGATCTTTCCGGTTTTAGTAGATTGTTTCACCTGACTCCCGCCTTATTATTTGAATTGATTCGTAAAAGAGCGCTTCACCCAGTTTCAGAATGAGCTCCTCAGCCGTACCGGCATCATCCGGATATGAGACGATATTGTATCTGACGGTGACTGACGGTTTCCCGTTATCTCCTGCGGTGTAATCTTCAATAATGCGTCTTATGTTTACGCAGGCCAGCTCCAGGGATACCGCCGTCCCGGGATTTGAACCCACTATGAAGCATTCCGGTCCCAGCCGGTAAATGGATGTTGCCGGACTAAATTCCACAGCGGTCAGATCACGGAACCTCTTACAGATAGCTCCATAATCCGGCAAGTCTGCATCCCCGGGCAGCGGCGCCAGTTTCAACAGGGCATATAACTCCGAGCGGTGGTTGGCCTTTGCATCTTTTAACCGTCCGCTGATCCGGTCGAGAAAGGGCAGCTCATCGAATTTAGTCATCCCGGCCGGTTTTTCATTCAGGTTTCGCTGACCAAATACCGGTGCGATCTGAGTCGATAGAATTTTTAATAATTGACTCTTTTCCTCATTCTTGGTTTCAGAATTTTCCTGTAGTATTCCGATGAAGCCGTACAGTTCTTCCTGATACAGTAACGGATATAACCCAATGGTCGATGCTTTATGGCCCGACGGCAGGTTGTGATCCCCTTGCTCATCCGGGTAATCGGTGCGTAGAAAAGTGGGCGTCTCGGCGGATATTCGCTTACCCAGAACAAGATCACCTGAGTCAAATGCCAGCCTACTGACCAGGGCCTCAGGAATACCTTTCGAACGGTATATTTCGTATCTTGATGCTTTTGAATTGTAGAGAAATAAACCGACCTTTTCAATGGCAAATCCTTCAGTTATGGTATCCAGCACCATTTCGACGATCAGGTCAAAATCCGTCACCTGGTAAAGAATCGTACTGATGTTGTGTAACATCGTCATATTCGACAACATTTTTTCAATGCGGGTTTGCAGTCTGATATTATCTCTCATAATCCGGAGTTTTTCAACCGCCCGTGAGAGTACAATTCTGATCTCAGACGGCGTAAAAGGTTTTCGAATATAATCATATACACCATAACGCACAGCTTTTATTGCAGATTCGGCAGTTGCGAATCCTGTGGCAATAACAATTTGAGTGTCGTGATCCGTTTCCGAAACGGCTTTTACGATTTCCATTCCCGAAACAACCGGCATTACCAGATCAGTCAATACAATATCGTATTGATTATCCCGAATTGCCTCCAGAGCTTTTTGTGAGTCTGTATATGCCGTGACTTCAAAGTTAAATTGAGGCAGATAAGTGAGCAGCAGTTCAGTGATCATCCGATCATCATCGACAACCAGAACTTTTGTTTTATCAAGTGAATTTATTTCCATTCTCTGTTCCTAGCTATTTGATATAATTTTATCATCCTTTAGCAGCAGTTTTACATTCGTCATCGGTTTCTCCACAAAATAATTTAATTTACCTATGGAAATGTTCACACCGCTGTGCAAAACTCCCTTTACTACAACAGCTTCAATCGGATTCCCTGTAGGGAACTGTTTCACTAATTTCGTTTCATCCCTTTTGACATCTGCGATATTTTTTTTCAATGCTGCGCACTCATCTTTTAACTCTTCAAGTTCCCTGGACTTCTCGGGTGAGAGATGGCCCGATTCTTTCTCCAGGATTTGGTTGAAGGCCATGAGCTTGGACTTTAAAGAATAGCGGATTTGCAGCCGATCCAGTTTCTTTCGTAATGAGGTCAGTTCCGGTGGAGGTTCGGATACCGCTTTCAAGCCCACAAACAACTCCGTCTTTATGTTCTGATCCGAGCCAATCTCAGTTGCACATATCTTTTCTTCGGCCTTTATTTTTCCTCCTCTGATCAGTCCTTCATTTTCCTCCAGCAGGACTGAAGACCCTGCGATTATTTTTGAATTGATGGCATAGTGATTGATGATTACATCTCCGTTTACACCGACGGTTGTATCCTGTAAAAAGCCGCAAATTAAGCTTCCTCCGGCCACAACTTTTGCCCGCCCCTTTCCGAGAACCCCGTGCTTGACCGCAATGTCCCCTTTGTAGGAATAAACTTCCGCCGCTTCGACATTTCCGCTGATGAAGATATTTTCCGTTGCCTCAACTCTGAAGCCTGACCTGACATCACCGTCAATGATAATGGTGCCGTCAAAATTAACATTCCCGGTTGCATAATTGACACCGCCCTTAATGTGATAGACCCGGTCAACATTTATCCGGTTGCCGGTATAAAAAACATAGCCGTCAAGTTCGGACAAGAGACTCATTCCATCGTCAGATATGTGCGTATTTGTACCCAGCATCTTTGACAGCTGGAAATAGGAAGGTGATAAATCCGCTCCAAGAACACTCATGCCTGGTTTGCCCTCTCCCGGAGATACGATTCTTGCCAGTGGTTGATTCAGGTTCACCGGTTCGAATGTTTTTATCTTCTTGAAATTGGCAATTCCATCGTGACTGATGGTTGGTTTCTGTACAGTATCACGATCTATCAGCCACTCAATTTTGGGCTCCTCTGTAATAACAGGCGGAGTGCCTGCGGCGATAGTTACATTTTCCACAGTTTTTTTCCGTTTGCAAATCTGAGCCAGTTTATCCTCATCAATACCATAACAAATTCCCCTAACTTTTAATTGCTGCTGAACTTCCTCGGCTGTGGGGTAATTTTCCCCATTTGCAGATAAAGACAGCTTTGCGGAGAGCAAATCATCTGATATGTTGATTTTAATGCTCATTATTGGGTCAGGAGTCCCTTACGAAACTCCATCCGAACTATGGTTTAGCCACATCTGCTTCCAGCTCAAAATATATTTCTGATTTTTCACCGCATTTGCAACGGTGTAGAATCCCGACAATTTCGCCATTTTCCGTTATGGGAGTAACCACACTGTTCCGGGCGCCGTCCGGGTTTTCAGCCGGGACATCAATTTTTACTGGTTTATCAAGCTCGACGGAACTTTTCTTTATGATTTTTTTCCCTTTGACACGGGCACGACTGCGAGAATCCGTCAGACCCGGGTTAAGTGATTTAAATTTCTGTGCAGATGTCATTGCATTACCTCCGTTGTTTAGCATCCGATCAATCAAACAGGGAATCTATGTCATCCTGTGATATAGAACTGGCTCGTATCCTGTCCACGGTCTTTTTATCAAATTCAGCAGAACCCTGCTGTCTTTTTTCCATTTCTTCCTTGGGATCCATCACCGATATGATCTTACTGCCAAAATCCGAATTAGATTTGACGGCTTCCAGAGAATCAAACAAAGCAGAAAACTTATCATGGATAGCCGTAAGGATTCGATTTGCATGTTCAAGCTTCTGAGAAGTAATATCCTGAAACTGAAGCGCATAAATGATTCCGTTAATATCATCGTTAATGCCGTTAATGGCAGATTTATGTTCAGCTGAATCCGAAGCAGCAATTTTATTCAGTTTCTCGGTAATATTATCCAGCTTATCCATAATCTCATTTGTTGCCAGTTCAGTTGAATTTGAAACATCGACGATCCTGTCTGTTGCCGTAGGTAGTTTATGCGTGCTGTCTTTGATTGAATTGCTCACTTCCAGCATCAACGGCATGACACCTTGAAGAAAGGTAAATAAATTTGCTAAAAACGGTATGACTTCCCCGCCAAAACGGAAGAACTCGCGCATCTCGTCCACTCGTGTCAGCAGATCATCCAACTCATATTGCTCTTTCTTCATTTTTACTTATCCTGCATATAGATCAAAAAACTTGGCTAATTTCTTCTTCAGTATTTCGGGTGTAAACGGTTTTACAACATATCCGTTGACGCCCAGCTTGATGGCGTTCAGAACATCATCCTTCATCCCCCTCGTTGTAATCATCACGATGGGGGTGTCTTTATATTTTTCAGACTTACGCAAATATCTGACGAGTTCTTCTCCGTTCATTTCCGGCATATTCCAGTCAGTTAGAATCAGATCTACCGTTTCACCTTTAATCTTTTTCAGAGCATCTTCACCGTGTTCGGCCTGGATGACATCCGAAAAACCTATCTTGGTCAGGGAATTCATAATGATCCTCCGCATCGTCGGTGAATCCTCAACGAACAGTACTTTTATATTTTCCACTTTACCTCCATATTAACTGGTAATTGTCAAGAGTGATGAAATAATGCCTTCAACGGAGAGTATCGCATCCGGCAGGTTCTGCTGAATTGCCACTTTCGGCATCCCGAAGACGACACAGCTTTGTTCATCCTGGGCAATGATTTTACCCCCGTTCTTTTTTAATATTTTCAAACCTTCAAGGCCATCCTTACCCATACCTGTCAAAATCAGTCCCAGGGCAGAGGACCCATAGACTTCTGCCACTGAATTCATTAAAATATCTGCTGAAGGATGATAATGCGCATCATCAGGAGATCTGGTAATCAGACCCGTAACGCGATAACCCTTTCTGGATACGAGTAAATGCTTTCCCCCTTTGGCAATATAAGCATTCCCCTTGGAAATGATATCACCTGTTTCCGCTTCTTTAACGGTAATTTCAGAATTACTGTTGATCCGGTCGGCAAAATTTCCGGTGAATTGCTCCGGCATGTGCTGGGCAACCAGAACCGGAGGAAAATCAGCCGGAAGCGAATTCAAAATTTTATGAATTATCGGCGGTCCCCCGGTCGAAACACCGATGGCAACGCATTTTATCGGATATCCGGCCAGATTAAAAACTTCAGGGATTTCTTCCTTGACGGCATTATCATTTACTTTAGAGATTGTTTTTGTAAACCGTTTTTCGACGGCTATATGTCTTCGGGTCTTTACGACAGCCTTTATTTTTTGGAGTAACTCATCCTGAATATTGACGATATCTATGGCTACATAGGATTTGGTTTTGGGGATATAATCCATTGACCCCTTCTCGAGAGCGGTCAGTGTCGTTTCAGCACCCTTCGTTGACAGGGAGCTGATCACAAGCACCGGAGTAGGTGCTTCGTTCATGATCATATCAAGGCACTCTAAACCGTTCGTTCGCGGCATCTCAATATCCAGTGTCACCACATCCGGCCTGTGTTGCCTTACGAGTTCAAAACCTTCTTTGCCATCCCTGGCAGTGGCCAGAACTTTTATGTTTGGGTCACTCTCCAGCATGATCGTGATCGCTTTTCTCATGAAGGCCGAATCATCTATGACAATCGCATTGATCATCAGGCAACTTCTTTCAGACCAGCCCCTTCAACCAATTCAGATGTATCCACAATCAGACTGATTCGACCATCGCCCCTGATGGTAGCACCGGCAATTCCCGGGACTTTTCCCAGAACTTCACCCATTGGTTTTACAACTGTCTCCTCCTGACCGATCAATTCCGATACGACCAGTCCCAGTTTAGATTCTTCATTTGCTACTATAATGATGAATTGGTCGGAATCCTCATCACTATGCGGAATGTTGTACAATTCGTCCATCCTGACAATGGGCAGCACGAAATCACGATACTTCATAATCTCACAGCCGCGTATTTTTTCAATTTGATTTTCCTGAAGTTTGACTGTTTCGAGGATATTCTGGAGTGGTACGATATAGATCTCATTCCAGACCCGTACAACCATACCTGTCTGTATTGTTAGTGTCAAAGGTATCTTTATGATGAAAGTCGTGCCCCGGCCGATTTCACTTTTTATCTCCACACTGCCGTTTAACTTGGCAATATTAGAATGAACAACATCCATCCCCACACCCCGACCGGATACATCTGTAATGACCTTTGCAGTGCTGAAGCCGGGTTTGAAAATCAGATTGATGATATCCTTTCGGGACATTGTTCTTTGAGCTTCCTCAGTGATTATGCCCTTTTCCACGGCTTTCCGGGCGATGATCTCCGGGTCTATACCGGAGCCGTCGTCAGCCAGTTCGATGATGATGTAATTACCTTTTTGACAGGCGGACAGATGGATTACCCCTTTTCGCTGTTTTCCTAATTTCAGGCGTGTTTCTGTATCTTCCAGACCGTGGTCCACTGCATTGCGCAGTAAATGCACCAGCGGATCCCCGATACATTCTATGACCGAACGGTCAAGCTCGGTATCCTCGCCTTTGATCACGAGTTCAACTTCTTTTTTATTCTCTTTACCAAGATCTCTTACCATTCTTGGGAATTTTCGAAACACTTTGGAAATTGGCAGCATTCTCATTTGCATGACGCTTTCCTGGATCAGCGTAGTCACATTACCTAATGAATTATTCAGGCTGTCAAGATCACTGATCTCTTTTTCACCGGAAAACTTCTGTTTCATCAGCTGACTGATCTGTATCAACCTGTTCTTTTCAAGAACGAGTTCTCCGGCCTGATTCATCAATTTCTCCAGACGCTCCACATCCACCCTGATGGTTGATTCAATCTTTTTTACACTTGCCGAACCGGATACCGGAGACTTTTTGATTTCTTTATCTTCGGCTGAAGGATGTGTTTTGCCATTTCCGTTACCGTTTCCATTGCCAGGGCTTTTCCCGACAAACTGCAGGAGCTTATTAACTAAATCTGAAGGGTCATGGTCGTTAAACTCATCACTGTCAACCTCACTGACAATTACACGCATAAAATCTACCGAAGAAAGCAGCACATCGACAATATCAGACGAGGGCGTGATCTTTTTTTCCCGAAGCAGCCCGAGCAGATCCTCGGATTTATGTGCCACATCGGACATAGACTCCAGCCCCATCAAACTGCTGTTACCTTTTAGTGTATGAAAGGCCCTGAATAATGAGTTTACATATTCTTCATCATCCGCCTCGAGCTCAAGAACCAAGAGGTCATTATCCAGCGTTTCTAAAATTTCGTTGGACTCTGAAATGAATTCCTGCACGAGTTCTCGGGGGACTTCAACCGTGGATTGTTTCAATTTTGAGCGTTCAGACCTCTGATCAACTTTCTTTGCAGAATCCGGTTGCTTTGAATTTAATTCAATTGCATCTAACAGTTCAGAGATATCGTAAGTTTTTTCAACCCGCTCTGCGATATCCCCCACAAACCCCTTGAACCAGTCAACGGTCTCCAACAGGACATCCATCATCTTTGAATTTGGTTCCAGCTCTTTCGTTCTGATCAAGTTCAGAATGTTTTCAGCAGAATGTGCTAATTGGTTGCAAGCTTCAAAATTTAAAAACCCGCTGGTTCCCTTTATGGTATGGAAACTCCTGAAAATACGATTAACCATATCTTCACTCACTTCACCGCTTTCGAGTGTGAGCAGATCTTCGTCCAATTGCTCGATAAGTTCAGTTGTCTCAACGACAAAATCATTCAGGATATCTTCCATTCCAGCCATCTGATCAAAAAGTCCCATCTTATATCCTCCGCTTAATCATCCAGAAATTTTGCTACTGTGTACTGCAGCCGCTTAACATCAAAGGGTTTATTCATATAGGCATCTGCACCTGCCTCTTTTCCTCTGGCAATTGCTGTTTCACTGCCTTCGGAAGACAGAATCACAACCGGCAGGTGTTCATAATCCTCAGAGCCACGCAGTGTTTCGATCAACTCATACCCGTCCATGTTGGGCATGTTTAAATCAACAATGGCCAGGTCAACCTTTGTTTGGGACATCTTCTCAAGTGCATCCATACCATCCTCTGCCGTAATAACATCAAATTCCTTCAAACGAAGGCTGAACTTTACAAATTTCCTTACTGTCGATGAGTCATCTGCAACCAGGATGACTTTTTTCATTTTTTCTCCTTTTGTTACTCTGTTCATTCTTTCCAGTAAACAAATACACCAGGGAAATGCACAACCTTGAAAGCTGAACTGATACCATGCAATGATTCGGCCTCGCCCAGGAAAAGATACCCGCCATGGTTCAGGACATCATAAAAGGAACGCACTACTTTTTTCTTAATGGGAAGATCAAAATAAATCAGCACATTTCTGCAAAAAAGAAAATCAACTCCCCGCATACGCCTCACTGCAGATACATCGTTCAAATTTAAAAATTCAAATCTTGCCATTCGTTTGATCTCATCTTTAATATGATATTTCGTACCATTCTGGTCAAAATATTTGGTTTTATAATAAGCATTCATGTTGGAGCGGAAAGAATTATTCGTATAGATCCCTTTTCTCGCATTTTCGAGTATGCGCGCACTGATATCCGTGCCAATCAGATCAAATTTCATTTCATCGAGTTTCCGGCCCAGTTTTTCTTTTAATATCATGGCAATCGTGTAAAGTTCTTCGCCGGATGAACTTGCTGAACTCCAAATTGTAAATTGCTTCTTACCTTCTGCAGTCCGGCGCTCGATGACCTCCTGAATTAATTTATTCCCAAAAATCTCAAGTTGTTTCTCATAGCGGCAAAAATAAGTTTCATTGATGGTGATCTGGTTATAAATATTACTTAGTTCCTCCGTCTGGGAGGGAAGCCGTTTCAGATAGCTGATATATTCTTCGAAGCTGCCGATATCCAATTCCCTTACCCGGCGATTCAATCGATTTTCAAGCAGATATAGTTTGTTCTCAGGAAAAAAGATTCCGCTTTTTTCGTAGATGAAATCTCGTAACCTGAGAAAGGATTCAATAGATAGTTTGATTGTTTTTGTCTGATTGATCACAAATTCTTTCATGTGGACCCCTAAGCTTCGATCATTTGAGCCAGTTCCCGAACCAGGGCAATGTCTTCTTCAATGTTCATAACGAAGTATTCAAAGTCAAGAGATTCAAGCCCGGAATAAGTTTTGCTGATAATCCCCCATCCCTCTTCCTCCGGCGGTATTGTTTTGAAAAATTCCGTTCCGAACTGATACAATCTGAGGTTGGTAACAATGTCGGCCAGCTGGATTAACGAAGTGGAGACCTGAAACTGTTGATCTTCGACCTGTGAGGGATGATGGTGGAACCCCACGGCATTTATGATTGCTTCCGGGAGCTGCCATTTTTGAGCCAGCCACATCCCCACCTGAGCATGGTTTACACCCAGTACTTCTTCCTCGGCCAGAGAAACATCACATTGTTCAATATGCGCTAATTCAAGAGCCTCAAAGTAATTCCCCGGATCAATTTTATAAAGGGTTAATTTGCCGATATCATGGAGAAGTCCTAACGAATACGGACTGGAACTGATCGATATCCGCAGTTTCTTGTTCAATAGCTCGGCAATATGCGCACAAGCACTGGAATGCTCCCAGAATTGACGCCAGCGGTCTGTATGTTCTTTGTAGTTTTTCCACTGTTTGTGATGATCGCCACCGCCGTCTTTAAAAGCCTTAATAACAGAAAATCCGATCACGAGATGACTCAGCTCCTGCATACCGATGATAACTATTGCGTGACGGAGTGATTCCACTTTCTCCTTCAGTCCATAATATGCGGAGTTTGCTATTTTCAGGACTTTCATCGCCAGGGGCGGGTCTTTTTCAATCAGGGGGTACATTTGATTTACTGACAATCTATCCTGGCGCACAATCTGCAATACTTCCGTTGCAATAGCCGGCAAAGTCGGCAGGTTCGTCAGAGTTGAGACCTGTTCAAAATAGAATTCCGGGGGGTATTTTTTACTCATATTGGCTCACAGAATTTTGCTCATCTTTTCTTGTTCGATATTAAGTCACTCAACTCTTTAACTGCTCTGGTAGAGGCGCTTTTAATATCGGGGTTCTGACTTTCGGTTAATTTTTTCAAAATGTCCAATGATTCGAATATCCTCAGTGCGATTGCAGTCTTTACGGCAGCCAGAACTCTCATTCCTTCACCTTTTTCCAACACCTTTAAAATTGTCATTTTTGTTAAAGATGAATTGAATCCTGCAAGATTTTCAACTGCTGTAAAGGCTACCCAGTCATCAGAATGATTGGCCAATTTACAAATTTCCTTTTCAAGGAGCGGTTCTGATTTGGATATTTCTATCAATTTTACCAGGAGGTTCGACGGCATTTCCCACCATCGTTCATAAAACAGCTGAATAACTTCAACCGGGGGCTTAAGGGATAACTGAATTCCGACCAACTCTGCAAAGTCGGACCCGCTTTCCGCAAGGCGGTTCAGTGTGAACTCAATCAGCTGCGGATAGGCTTTCCCAAAAACCTCTAACTCCATGCGACCGGCTATTTGCAGGATTGAGGTCAGTATTTCGTTTTTCAACAACTCCTGACTGCCATGCAACATCTGGTACAATAAATCCAGACTTGCCTGATCACCGATTTTCCCCAGAGCTTCAACAACAGCGTAAGCCAGCAAAGGGTCTTTGGTCGCCAGGCAGTCTTCGAGGTAGGATTTAGAATCCGGGAGACCGATCCGACCGATTGCTTCGGCGGCTTCAGCTCTGGGCCCACCCCTTGAGTTTAACAATTCGTACAAAGTCAGCAGCGCTTTTGAAGAAGCAATCTTGCCTAATGCTTCCACAGCAGAAGACCTGACATTTTCTACCGCATCACTAAGGGCGGTTTTACACAGCGCATCCACGGCTTTTTCGCTTTCGGCCAGCCCCAGTATGTCAGCGGCAAATTTCCTTACGTCCTCATTTTCTGCCGTGAGCGCCGGTAAGAGATCATTAACGGCTTCGTCTCCAAAAGTAACCAGTATCATGGCCACGGTATTTCTTACTTCTATACGGCTGCTACCCAGCAGAGGTGTAAGTGATTTTGTACAAACGGAAGCGGGTATGCCCTGCAGAACTTCCGATGCTGCTTCTCTCACGGCACGGTTATCATCCTGAACAGCCTCGATAAGGTGATGTATTGTATCAGAAGGTTCAAATTCCTCCAGATCATACACAGCCCAGCGTCTTTCATCAGAATCTTCATCCTTTAATTTTGCAACAATTCCTTTGAATTTTTCAACATCCTGGCTTGCAGCAATTGTCTCCATTAATTGACTCCTGTTAATTGAAAATCCTTTTCCTGAAAAAGTGAGCTCCCGGATGGATTCTGTAAAAGCCGATATTACCCATGAACTTCGTTCCAACTGATTCCACATACAGGTAGCCATTCGGCCTGATCATCGCTGACAGCTTTCTCAGTATCTCGGTCCGGTATTCCTTTTGAAAATAAAACAGCAGATTCGCACAGACGGCAATATGATAAGTTTCTTCACTTTTTAGCCTGAGTATATCCGCCACTCTAAAACTTACTTTTTTCCGTATGCTGTCCTTAACCAGAACTTTATCCTGCGTTAAAAATAATAATCCGCTTTGATAATCCCGGACTTTTTGCTTTTCGTATTTTCTTAACCTGTAAATGCCGCATTTGGCTCTATCAATTATAGCCCGGTTTACATCACAGGCCAACACTTCAGGCTTAATTCCGTGGGAATCCTTTAAGTATTGCTGAATTGCCATCACCAGCGAATAGGGTTCCCGTCCATCAGAACAACCTGCAGAAAGGATCTTCAATCTCGAGCTAACGGTATTGGTCTTAAGAAAATCCTGCAATATAATTTCTTCCAGATCTTTAAACAGGCTGTCCAACCGGAAAAAGCCGGTTGCCGTCACCGTTGAGGTTGAGCTAAAGAAAGTTTCAATGTCACTTTCAAAACCCGATTTTGCACCGTTGGGACATTGCGTTTTTCTAATTTGGGTTTTCATGAGATCCCATTGGTTCAAGCCACAGCATATCCACTGAAATACGGTTCCGGCATTCCGCTTCTCTAAACCTGCTTTGGGTTCTGCGGAATTTCACCTCGCAGATATTTTTCAATGTTCCCTACCATGATCCGCCAGCCCCGGCCTACTTTCACGGCAGGAAGTTGCCCTGTTTGGATCAGATTATATAGCGTTTTGCGGCTGATTTTTAATAGACGCTTGGCCTCGTCCACTGTTAAAACATCATTTTCATTCAACATTTTTATTCCTTCTCTTTGTAATTAATATTCAATTTAGTAAGCTCCAATTTCCCATCTGATTTACTAATCGGATTCGATTCAACTGTTGATTGTACAAGCTTTCAATTTCGACTCACACATGCTTTCTTGAGCATTATTTTTTCCGGGTCCAGTACGACCACCATGCCTGTTTCATTGGCGGCTGTGGTGGTCTGCTTGGCAATACCGATGATGTATTTATCATCGATACCGGATATTGCATCGGGAGTATCCTCAATATCCTTTTCAGGCAATCCGATGATTTCGGCAACTGAATCTACCGTAAGACCCACCATCTGGTCCTTTACTTTAACAATAATTATCCTGGTCTTTTCAGAAAAAGAAATACTTGGCAGTTCGAGACATGTTCTCAGATCGATTACCGGTGTAATAGTCCCTCGCAGGTTCATAATTCCCAGTACCGAAGCATCCAGATGGGGAACCCGTGTAATATCATGGGGCTTTACAACCTCCTGAATTTGAAGGATGTTAACACCAAAATAATATTTATCAATCTTGAAAGAAATGAGATGAATATATTTTTCCGAACCGGTATCGTTTTGATTAATGATTCTTATCCTGCCCGGACCCTGCTTTGCAGATGGTTCCCCGGTATTCCCCGACATACTCGTCCCCGCTGATGAGTTAATCGCAGATTTCTTTTCGTCCAGAAGCTCTTTGATAGATTTTTTTTTCATACTCTATATTTCCGACACTCATAGTTTCTGTACACCTTTCGTTCATGTTTCCGGCAATAGACGAAAGTGTTGTTCTCAATATCCCGGGAGTAGTTGCAATTGTAGCAACCTTTCATTTTATCTTTAGATTTCTTATATCCGAAATACCGCATTTCATTGGGATCTTTGATCATCGGTGGCAATTCGTAGTCGGCATCGGTGGCATAAGCCAGCGATAAGAATCCCCATCCCAGGATCATGAGAACCAGTAAAAAATAGTTTGATATATTATCTTCAAGAATAAAACCGATTAGTGTACTGAAAGTAATCAGAATTTGAATAGTGATGAAGCCGGTTTTATAGTTCATAATGTTTACCCATGTTCATAGTGTGCATTATATTCAGCATGTACCGATAAGCATTAAATTTTGAATTGTGAAATGAGAGTGTTCAGAGTCTGAACTTCTTTATTCAACGCTTCGGAAGTAAATGCCAGCCCCTGTGCGCCTCCTGCCGCTTCCTTGGCAACTGATGATATATTTTCAATATTTTTTGAGATCTCTTCAGCTCCGGTACTCTGCTGATCTGCTGCATTTGCAATTTGCTCAACTGCATTATTGACTTCGTCAATGGATACGGATATTTTATCCAAAGCGGAACCGGACTGTGAGGCCAGTTGTCTTCCCTTGTCAGAACGATCGGTAATTTTTGCCGTACCATTTACCGAATCCATTACACCCTGCTGTATTTCCCTGATCTTTTCACCGATTTCGGTCGTTGCATTCACGGTCCTTTCGGCAAGTTTGCGAACTTCATCGGCAACAACGGCAAAACCGCGACCGGCATCGCCTGCCCGGGCGGCCTCAATATTGGCGTTAAGAGCCAGTAAATTGGTTTGATCCGCAATATCTTCGATCACCTGAATGACTTCCCCGATCTCTTTCGATTTAGATTCAAGGCTGCTGATCTGGTTTGAAGTTGAGGCGACAATTGCGGCTATATCCTCCATCCCCTTGATGGTATTTTTAACGGAACTTTTGCCTTCTGACACAACCGAACTGGCTTCTCCGGTAGTTTCATGGGTAGCGTTTGCGTTTTTACTTGCTTCCAAAATCATGGCGCTCATTTCTTCCATGGAAGTTGCAATTTCACTTAGCTGAGCCTGCTGTTCTTCCGCACCGGCCGCAAGCTGCTCAGAAGTCGCTGATAATTCATTTGAGGAATCTTCCAGATTCTGTGAACTGACACGAATTTTTTTGATTACCTCCTGGACTTTCTGTACAAAAACATTGAACCACTGTGCAAGTTCGCCCAATTCATCCTTTTGTCCGATGACAAGACGCTTTGTTAAATCTCCGGCACCCTGGGCAATATCCTTTAAGTTTTCTGAGACAGCTCTGATGCGTTTTATAACGAGAAAATAGACTACTACATAACTGCAAATTCCAACTATCAGAGACATGCCAATTATTGTCAATATTAACATCATTGTATTGCGACGACTGTTGGCCAAAACATCTGCAGATGATATTTGCATCACCAGAGCCCCGATAGTCTCACCGGGGTTTGCCACATGGCAATCAGCACATTGCTCTCTGAAGATTTTCGGTTTGGCATAAACGATGGAACCGGACTGTAAATTCGATTTGTCAATTATGGACGCACCCCGTAGTAAAGAATCCTTTACGGTTTGTGTTACGATACTCATGACATCCAGAGTAGAATCACTGGAACAGAAAACACTTCCACGACGCCCTATCAAAGAAACTGATAATATTGAATTTTCATCCGCAGTCTTGTTGATGGCCTGTTTAACCGTTTCCATATCACCCTGTTCCATGGAATAGCTCAGCATATTATCAACGGCGTCACCAAGCTGCATAGTATTATCATCTTTTAATTTTAGATCTGACTTTGACAGGATTTTATTCCAGCCGAGGGAAAATATCCCGACGAATACTGCTATCGTTAAGGCCAAAGTCAGGGGGATCTTGGTTTTTAGAGGTAGGTTGCTTAAGGTATTTTTATTATTTTGTGCGACAGTCATTTATTTTCTCCTATTTCACCGCGAATAGCTTGGTCAACTTAGTGCTGAAATCGCTTTAAACTCTTCTTCAGAAAAAATGAGATCAGTATCGAGAACTATCAGCAGATCTTCACCAACTTTGGCCACACCTTCAATATAATGCAGCTCTACACCGGCAGATAATAACTTCGGCGGCGGTTCAATTTGTGAATCGGAAATCCGCAGAACTTCAGTCACGGAATCTACAAGAAGCCCGATTGTGGCATCAGGAGCTTCAATTACAACGATGCGATTTTCACCGTCCTCAGCTTTCTCGGTCATATTAAATCTTTTTCTCAGACTGACAATTGGAATCACATCACCCCTCAAATTTATCAACCCTTCTATAAAATGAGGCGAATCAGGGATATTTGTAACCCCGGCCATTCGTTTAATTTCATGGACTTTGCTGATGTCAACACCAAAGTTATTCCTTCCAAGACTGAAACATACCAACTGTCTCATCTTGGTTGCCATGGTGTTTTCGGTTGACTCTGATATTACTCTGTGTGTTTCAACCATCGGTGGTTCCCGCACATGGAATGATCACTGAATACTCCTGTAATTAAATCTGTGTAAAAAATAATCTGCGAGGTGTTTTTGCAAACTTAATGCCGTCTGTCTGGGTAATTAGGGCAGGGGAGTGAATTCCGACGACAAGCAAAGCAATATATGTACATCAGGCCTCCCGAAGTGCCTGTTCAGTACAAACTGGAGGGAATATAAGTTTACGAAAGGGGAAATATTTTCCTACACCCTGAAAGAATTATTTTCTTTTTATATTTGTTTAATTATATCATTATCAAATCCTAAATATAACTGAATTCCCGGAATGATATATTTGGTATATATACAGTGCTTTATGAATAGCAGTATTGAGAGGTAATATATCCAGGTTAGGTAAAATTACGCTCAATCACAACTCATTAAGCTGCGCTCGCTGAAGTTTATGGATTGGCTTAGTTTTTGATGCTAAATATTGGTCTGTGATCCCGGCTTGCATACAAAGATAATTCGGCAAGCCAAATAACTGACATTCTGAGTAACATGGAATTCATACGGCAAACTAAATTGTTTGTGATAATTCTAATAATCATATCGAAAGCGGAATTTTGCAATGAACCCGGGGGAATAGGAGTCAATCACCCTGTACTGTGCAGCCGGTCTCAAAACGGCTTAAAATGAACAGCCAAGAAATGATAACGGAACCTTTCATCTCTAATAATTTATGATAGATTGCCATCGTAAAATAAGTCCCGGCTTTTATCTGCAGGCACTTTCCGAACCGATTCGCAGCTTTGGTAAACCGGTATTATCCCCTGTGCAGATACTGAATACCGGCTTTCGGTGTAAATTATGGGGCTTAATTCAAACGGCTCCGTACCGCATACCGGAATCGATAATATCACTTTCTTTATCAGGTTAGAAAAGGTTTATGAGCAGAATGTCTCGAGTTGATGCATTGTTTAGATTAAATTATAATGGAGTGCAGGATAATTGATTCAATTAACGGATCATAATTTATCAAACTTGGAAAGATTGTCTAAGTTCGTAATAATTTCGGATCAGGATAAATCCATCAATAAAATTTGTGATTTATTGACTCTTTTTGAGAATAATTACCAGCTTAAGGTTTCCGTTTCAGCGATGACACCGGATGAAAAGTTGAATGAGCCCTCGACTGACCTCATACTAATTTCACTGCTTAACCTTCAAAATAATGAGGATATTCCCGGTAAATTCAAATCGCTTCTTGCAGGGCAAATCCCCATTATTTTCGTAAGCGATGAACAAAGGCCCTTTGGGGATTGTCATGCTCTCATAAACGCTGGTGCCGAGGCCTGTATTTCACTGTCGGATGATCACGAGCGAAATTATCTGACGGTATTGAGCGCTTTGAATTCAAAAAAGAAATGGCAGGAGTATTACGACAGATCTCAACAGTGGAAGACAATTTTCGAAACTTCCAATTTAGGCATGATGGAAGTGGATTCGGATGGGAAGATTATCGCCATCAATTCTCAAATTAATTATCTGTTTGAGCCTATCGAGATAGACTTGCTCGGGAAATCAGTCTTTGATATAACTGATGAATTTGTTTTTCAGCAATATGTGCCGGAAGTCAAGGCACATTTAGATGCTGCTCTGGCTGGTAAGGAGACAAAGCCTTTTGAAGTCTGTGCTTTAAAAAAAGTATTTGATGTATTACTGCTGAGCACTCCGAAAGTACCCTACATTTATGTGATCCTGCGGGATATTACCGAAAAATCAAATATTCGCAAAGCTCTCGAAGACTCCACGCACTTTACCGATGCCATTATCCAGGCATCTCCCATCGGGATTTCGATCAGAGACCGTAATGGAACCTTGATTAAAGCCAATAAGGCCTGGCAAAGATTATGGGGCAAGTCAGTTAAGGATATAAGAAAAGCGAGTATTCCCAGGGAAACATTAAAATTTGACGGTAAAGACGACTATCTCGGTGAACATTTGGAGCCTGTCAAAAGAATCTATGAAGACGGGGGAGAATACTCGATTCCGGAACTCAGGCTGAAACAACCCGCCCCTGGTAAGGCGCGGTGGGTTTCGCAACATTTCAAAGCCCTGAAAGATCATGCGGGTAATGTGGAAAAAGTCATCATTCTGACGACGGATATCACAGCTTATAAAGAAGCGGAAATGTCTTTGACACGCCAAACCTCTCAGCTCGAAAAACTTCTTTCCGCAGCGGGTCAGCTCACAGAAAGTATAGACCTCAACCGCGTATTAAACCAGATAGCAAAAACTGCAATGGACATCATCGGCGGCAGCAGCAATACTATCTTAATAGTTGACGAAAAAAGTCATACTTTGAAACCGGTAGTTGCCATTGATCCGGAATACAGCGCGGAGATTCTGGCTTCGCCTGCACCCATCAACGGCAGCTATACAGGTAAAGTCATTAAGGCTAAACGCGGTATGATCTTCAATGATATGTCGGACGGTGAAGGATTCCATATCGTCGAAACTCCTGAAGATCTCGACCAACGCATCATCGCAGTTCCCCTGATGGAAGATAATCAGGCCATCGGGGGCATGTGCCTTAGCAGACATGGCGAATATTTTACCAAAGACGATCTGATACTGGCAAATACTTTTGCTGCTTATGCTTCCACTGCCCTGAAAAACGCCAGAGTACACTATGATCTCAAACAGGAAATGGAAGAAAGGGTCCGTGCTGAAAGGGAACTTCTCCTGCTCAGGAAAGCGGTTGAAGCGTCTGCCGAGGCGATATTTTTGACGGATGCGGAAGGGATTTTTACTTATGTGAATTCAGGCTTTACAAAAACTTATGGCTGGCAGCCTGAAGAAGTCGTAGGAATCTATACTCCCAGAATTCTTAAAAGCGGAAAGCTGAGTCCTAAAAACTACAAGCAATTCTGGGATAAGATCTTAAAGGGTGAAATTGTTAAAGGTGAATTGGTGAACAAGGCCAAAGATGATTCTTTGAAATACGTGGATTCCTCCGTAAATCCGGTTCTCAACAACAATAAAGAAATCGATGGTTTTCTCGCGATCCAGAAAGATATCACGGAACAGGTTGAGGCAGCGCAGCGGGAGGAGAAAATTCAGGATCAGTTGAGGCAAAGCCAACGATTGGAATCTATCGGAAGGCTTGCAGGAGGTGTGGCTCACGAAATCAACAACCCACTCATGGGGATAATAAATTATGCGGACCTGATCCAGGAGAGCATTGCGGATGAGACCCTGAAAGAGTATGCCCAGGGTATTATGGAAGAAGGTGACAGAATGGCCAAAATCGTCAGGAATCTGCTCTCCTTTGCAAGAAGGGAAGAAGATGAGTACAGCCCGGCCTTGATCCAGGATATCATTGAAAACTCATTCGTGTTGATATCCTCCGTATTTCGTAAAGATCAGCTGACGGTTATCAAAGATTACAACGAGGATCTGCCAAAAATAAAATGTCGCAGTCACCAAATCCAACAGGTCTTTGTGAATCTGCTTTCCAACGCCAGATATGCCCTGAATCTGAAATATCCGGGATTCCATGAGAATAAAATAATAAAGGTCAGTGCAAAATTAATTGAAATCAAAGACAGTGATTGGGTTAGAACAACTATTGAAGATCATGGACCGGGTATCGCCGAAGATATCATCGATAAAATATTTGAGCCTTTTTTCACAACAAAGTCGAGGTCTATCGGATCTGAGGAAAAGGGCACGGGGTTAGGGCTCGCAATCAGCTACGGAATTATCGATGATCATAAAGGAAAAATTACAGTAGAGAGCGAACCGGGAGAATTCACCAGATTTCATGTTGACCTGCAAGTAGACAATAATTGGTGACGGGCTATTCAACAGGATTGATAATGACAGCAGCGCACAATTACAGGTAAATATATGGGTAATGTACTCATAGTTGATGATGAAAAAAGCATCCGCTTAACGATTAAGGCATTTTTAAAAGTTGACGGACATCAGCTCTATACTGCAGAAAATGTCGCCGAGGCATTGCAACTATTGCGAAAGCATACCATGGATGTTGTTGTAACTGATATTATCATGCCCAGGATCAGCGGGGTTGATCTTCTGAAACGGATTAAGGAAATAACACCGGAAATTCAGGTGATCATCATCACCGGGGAACCGACTGTTGACACCGCAACCGAAGCACTCCGGGAAGGAGCTTACGAATATTTAATCAAACCAATATCAAAAAAAGATATTAAAAAGACTGTTTTCAATGCCGTTAGAATAAAGAAACTGGGTGAAGAAAAAGCCCTGCTGGCAGAAGAGAACAAGCGTTATCAGGAAAATCTAGAGGAAATGGTTCGGGAACGGACTAAGGCCCTAAGCGAGAGCGAGGCCCGCTTCAGGGATATGTCAAATCTCCTGCCCCAGACAATCTTTGATATTGACACAAAAGGCCGCATGAAATTCATCAATTCCAACGGTCTCAAGACCTATCAAATTCCTCCGGAAAAGAAAATAACCGCTATCAATATAAAAGATTTTTTTATCCCGGAGGAAAAAGAAAACTTCGATGATTTTCTAAAAGAATTGCGCACAGATTCAGGGATAGAGGACCACGAATTTATGTCTGTGACACGAAACGGGGTTAGATTTCCCATCCATCTCTACGCCAGCAGAATTGAAGTTGATGAAAGTATTATCGGTTTCAGAGGTATTATCATCGATATTACCGAACAGAAAAAGATAGAAAAAGAGCTGAGAGATTACCATTCTCACCTGGAAGAACTGGTGGAAGACCGAACAAAACAATTGCAGGAAAAACAGGCACAGCTGATCCATTCCGGCAGGTTGGCGGCCCTGGGAGAGATGGCAACAGGTATTGCACATGAACTCAACCAGCCTCTGGCTATAATCCGGGGACAGGCCGAAGTAATGAAAATTATACAGCGCAAATATGAAGATCCGCTGCCCGATTTTTCAGAAGAACTTGAAACAATCATGGAACAGACCGACCGGGCTTCTCTGATCATCGAAGAAATGCGCGGTTTTGTGCGCCGGTACGAGCCCAGCCTGACCCATACTGATATAACCAAACCAATTGACAAAGGGCTCGTATTTTTCAGAGAACAGTTCAAGGCAAATAAGGTCAAACTTTCCGTGTCAATTCCCGGCAAATTGCCAAAAGTCAGAGTCAGCAGTCAACAGTTCGAGCAGGTCATCGTAAATCTGCTGTCGAATGCCCGCTATGCCGTGGAAGTCATGGCAGAATCGGCCGATGCTGAATATCAAAAAGAGATCAGCCTCAAAGCTGCTGCGGATAAAGATAACAATATGGTAATAGTCGAACTGAAAGATAACGGGATAGGAATGGATGAAGAGGAGAAAGAACGCTGCCTGGAGCCATTTTTTACAAAAAGACCAGTCGGGCAAGGCAGCGGATTGGGACTGACCATTGCCAACGGAATCGTGAACAGTTTTAAAGGTCAGCTAACTATTGAGAGTGAACTGGGAAAGGGTACAAAGGTTACAATAGGCGTCCCGATTGCAGGCTGATCACGCTTTATTTTTTTTTCTGCTTATCACACGATTCACAGACAGGGCGACCTTTCTGCCCTCAAGAACTATCCCGCGCATTAAGATCTCGCTTTGATAAGTGGAGCCATCCTTGCGGATTTTTTGCTCTGTAAATCGAATCGTTTTACCGGCATTCAGTTCTTGTTCATATTTATCAACTGCAAGAACAGCATCCTTTTCGGCTGAGAAATCATCAACAATGTTCATTCCGATCAACTCTTTGATCGAATATCCCGTCTGCTCTCCGGCTGCATGATTAGCGTCAATAATACGGCCGGAATATTCTCCTCCGATCTCACAGAGGAAAACTGCATCCGGCAAGCGATCATAAAACTGTCTGAATTTATTTTCTCTGGCCCGGATTTTATCCAGTAATTCATTTTCTTTGGTAACATCTTCAACTGTTCCCTGAATACCGATTAGATTATTTTCCATGTCAAAGACCGGGTTGAGATGGTATTTAAGACAGGAATGTTTTCCCCAGATAGAAGTATATTCACATTGATATTGACCCGGTTCACCGGACTCCAAAACCTTTTTGAAAGAATCTGAAATTCCGGCATCCACGACGGGTTGAAAGGTTAACATATTAATTTCCATAGTTTTTTCAACCGAAGGAGATCCGAGTATCTCCAGCAGCCGGGGGTTCACATTCAGAATTTCTCCCTCAAGACCCACCAGAATTATACCAATTGAAGAATTATCGATCAATGCTTTATACCGCTGCTCGCTGTGCTCAAGTTTTCTGTAAGCGCGTTTCTGCTCTGTAATATCCTGAACAATACCATGGAATCCCACGGGATTACCGGTCCTGTCTGTCATCAGGGTCACAGATATCTGGCAGTAGCGCTCGGCCCCGTCCCGTGTGTAGAATTTGAAATCGAAAATCTGCTTAGGTTCATTTGTAAGAAAGACTTTATTGAAAACCGTATAAACCGCTTTCGCACTTTTTTCATCGAGATACTGACGATTGTTCATACCCATTAATTCTTCTGCCGAATATCTCAGCATTGCACAGAGACTTGCATTTACATAAGTGAAGTTTCCGGCCAGATCGACCTCGTAATATCCTTCCTGGATAGTCTCCATAATCTCGTAATATTTGCCTTCCAGTTCCTCCAGCAATTTCACTGTCTTTTGGTGTAATTTTTCCTTTTCAGCTTCCAGCCGGCGATTTTCATCTCTTATTTTCTTTAAATTCATAGCCTGAGTTACAGCTTCCACCAGTTTCTTACGGTCAATGGGCTTGATGAAAAAGGCGAACGCTCCCAAGGCTACAATTTCCGCTGCACTGTAAACATCACCTACGCCGGTAATGGCAATAACTTCAGTATTGAAACCTGATTCTCTGATGAATTTTAAAAGATCGATACCGGACACTTTACTCATGATCAAATCCGTGATGACTACATCAACTTCATTTTCTTCCAGGAACTCTTCGGCAACCTGTGCCGATTCTGCACATTCCACGGTATAACCGGCACTTTTAAGAAAACTTTGTAATGTCAGACGGATGCTTTTTTCGTCATCGACAATCAGTATATTTACCATATCAGGTCTCCCTACGCGATGATTTATTTGCAATCGTACTTGATTTATTTTGCTTTACTTTTCCGGTTTTAACCGAATCCTGATTATCATCGGTGATACTGATTTCTATGGGAAATTCAAGGATAAAACGAGTGAATTTCTTCGCTTCACTCTCTACTGTCATTTTACCATGATGTTCTTCAACAATGCCCATGCTGATGGCAAGGCCAAGCCCGGTTCCCTGATCTCTGGGTTTAGTGGAAAAAAACGGTGTGAAAATATCGGCCATGATTACCGGTTCAATCCCCGGGCCGTTATCTTCTATGCTGAGTCTTTGCCAATGCTCGTTATTTCTGGTAAAGCTGTGAATTTTGACAATTATTTTTTTTGTGTCAAATACATCGCCATAATACGCATTCAAAGCATCTCTGGCATTGATCAGCAGGTTCAGGATTACCTGTTTGATTTGGTTCGGACGACAGGGGAGCGTCTTAATATTCTCTTCAAATTCTTTTACAACTGCAATTTTTGATTTTACCAGCCGGCTGCCGATCAACAAAAAGGTGTCATTAAATATTTTCTCCAGGGTCACTGTTTCGATTGCGTCTGTTTTTTGTCTTGAGAATCCCAGAATATTGCTGACAATTTTACTAATACGGTTGCCCTCTTCGATAATTCCTTCTGCACATTCCCTTTGTTCCGGAGATGTATGCTTTTCGACGATCATTTCAGCATAGCCGATAATCCCCATCAGGGGGTTGTTGATCTCATGAGCCATGCCGCTGGCAAGTATTCCTAAAGTATTCAGTCGATCCGCTTGCCGCAGTTGTACTTCCATTTTTGTCAATTCGGCTTTGTGTTTATCTTTGTATTCCTTCTCTTTTAAGGCAGTCCACGCTTTGAGAAAGTAATATGAATATAAAATACCTACCAGCAGCAAACCTGATAAAAGCAGGATCAGAATCTTCCGGAACCCTTTCATGGTTGCGAGGATTTCAGCGGTCGGTGTTGAAACGATAATGTTCCAGGTTCCATCGGCGATTTTGACCGGAAAATGAATGGCCTGCATATCTGTTTTATTGCCCTGCCCCTGATCGCGCTCATAGGTAACAATACCCGGTTTGTCGTCAATCATCTCTGCCATGATTCGATCAGCTTCTGCCCGGGGTATAATGGTTGTCCGTGGAATTTGGTCTTTTCCGTTGGTATCAGAGCTGTAAAGAACAGAATTATAATTATTTATCACCCATAATACGGCAGAATCGCTTAGCCTGATATTCGTCAGGTAGCGCTTAACGAGTTCATCGAATTGAACTAATACGGCGACAGTCCCGGCAAATTCACCGTTTTTTTGAAACAGAGGAACATGAAAAGCTATACAGTCAAAGCCCTGGACAGCCTTGAAAATATTGCTCAATACCGGTCTGTGATTTTTCAGTATTTTTTTTATGTGTTCCTGCCCGGAAATATCTTTTCCGATGGATTTTGTATCCGGCAGTGTATAAATAATCTTCCCGGTCTTATCTGCTCTGGTAATTGATAAAATGCGATTCAGGTTGGAGATCCAGTATAAGCTGAACAGTTTCTTGCCCTGGTCTGAGAAGTTAACTATTTCGTCGTCTGCGGAAAATTGATTAAGTTCAAAATGATAGTGGTTGAAATAATCTTCAATCCGATTGGCCGCCTGTTCCGCCAGCAGCATCTGTCGAGCATTAAATTCTTTGATGGTTTTGGCCTTCTCATCGCGATAGGCAACATAGAACAAATAAAAAAAGATACCTGCCAGAATCGGTATCAGGATAATCCGTTTACGGGAATATATGTTAGTTTTGTTCATCATTGAAAGGCCGCAGGAAATTTAATTTAATATGTAATTTTCAGACCGGCTATACTACCGATTAAGTTTGAATAAATTTGCATATTGGGGGAGATAGCCTGAGTACTCCACTCCATTGAGTATATTTCTTTTCAGCTGGCGGATCACTCAAAGTGAAGCAGACGATACTATTTTCTCTCCCGGAAACACAGGCTGAATTTACCGGATTACTGTTGATCATTTCAACTATAAGAACCCGCCTTTACTCAAATTCAGATTCACAAGGCGGAAGATTATACATGCCGGACTGCTGATTTAAAAAAACTATTTCAGACCCGATCTTCAGAACCGGCATCTTTCCTGACAAAACCAAAATTCTTTATATGCTCTCTCAATTTCGAGCTGTCTATCGGTTTAATCAGGTAGGCATCACAGCCACTCTTCAAAGCCCGCAGAACATCTGTCTCGTTTGATAATGCTGTGGTCATGATGATCTTGCTCCTGTTAGGCGGATCAATTTCAAACTTCGCTTCCATCTCACGGATCTTCTTTAAAATTGTCTGTCCGTTCATATTCGGTAACATAACGTCCAATGTGATCAAATCATAGGGTTTATCTTCCGAAACGGCCTTAAAAAATATTTTCAATGCTTCTTTACCGTCTGAAGCAAAATCGCAATTACCGTAGGGCTGCAATAACTTTTTCATCAAGATTGTACTGGTAAAATCATCTTCAACAATGAGAATTCTCATACATTCACTCCGGTATCATTATTTTTTTTATTTGTTGCTTAAGGCTATCAAATTCATTTTCTACTTCGGCCAGGAGTGGCGGCATCAATTCATACGCCTTATCCTTTCCTGCTTTTTCCAGCTCAAAAGAAATTTTCTGCAATTTTAGCGCCCCTACATTTGCCGAGGCTCCCTTGAGAGTGTGGGCCTGATTCCTGACATGATCAGGGTCATTCTCTGCGATATATTGCTTCAGCTTTTTAATCTGTTCCGGTGTATCCTCCAGGTAGATTTCCAGTATTTCTCTATAAATCTCTTCATCACCCTCTACTCTGTGCAGTAGAGCCGCCGGGTCTAATGAGACATCCTTATCTATTTTTTTTTCAGCCACCTGTTTTTCAACTTTCTCAGCTGCGCTGTTCACGGACAGGCACCTGGAGATTGCCTGTTGTAATTCATCCCGATGGACCGGTTTGGCTACATAATCATCCATCCCGGCAGTTATGCACCTCTCTCTATCGCCTTTCATGGCATGTGCAGTCATCGCAATAATGGGTAAATCGGGCGACTTTACCTTTGTTTTACCGCTCCTGATCCGGCGTGTAGCTTCAAAGCCATCCATCTCAGGCATCTGGACATCCATTAACACAATATCGTAGTGCAGCGTTTCGAGGGCTTTGATAACTTCCAAACCATTTTCAACCGCATCTGTTGTATAACCCATTTTTTCAAGTATTTTTAACGCTACTTTTTGATTGGTCAAATTATCTTCAGCCAGCAGGATCCTGATATTTTTTTGATGAATCCCGGCCGGTTGGTTATCATCTGCCGAAGCTTCGGGCTGTTTTGACGTACTTTCCTCCTGCCCCAGAGCTTTATTCAGTGCGGAAAATAAAGTGCTCATCTTGACAGGTTTCGTCAAAAAGGCCTTAAAACCGAGCTCATTGAGCTCAGCATCCGTCCCGTGTTCACCTACGGAAGAGAGCATGAGGAGAGCCGTATTACTGATTTCTGCGTCAGATTTGATCAGACGTGCCAACTCAATGCCATCAGTCACAGGCATTTTCTGATCCAGGATGACAACCTCATAAGGCTCCCGGTGCGCAACAGAGGATTTCAATTCCTCCAGAGCCGATTTTGCATCACCAACTTCATGATGAATGCAGCCTGCATGTTCCAGCATTCCGGCTAATACTTTACGATTGGTTTCATTGTCATCAACAGAGAGTATTTTGATACCTGCAAGGTTCTGATTCATCGGGGGTTCCGTTGCATGTGCATCACCCTTTGCCGGACCCAGACTGACGGTGAACCAAAATGTGGAGCCCTCACCGAGTTTACTTTTCACACCAATATGACCCTGCATCATTTCGACCAGTCGCTTTGAAATTGATAATCCCAGACCCGTACCGCCAAATTTACGAGTCGTTGACATATCGGCTTGTGAAAAAGCCCCGAATATCTGATCAATTTTATCCTCAGCAATGCCGATCCCGGTATCATTCACTTCAAACAACAGTTTAACACTTCCATCATCTCCGGTTTCCTTGATAGAAATATGAAGATTGACCTCACCGTGCTGAGTGAATTTAATAGCATTCCCGATTAGATTTGTCAATACCTGTCGAAGTCGGCTGGGGTCGCCGAGAAAGAATTCGGGTACATCATTATCAATAAGGGCTGCAATCTCCAGGCCTTTTTTACCGGCTTGTAAGGCCTGAGTTTCAATCATATCTTCTATGACGGACCTAAGTTCAAAATCAATCAGTTCCAGATCGAGTTTACCCGCATCAATTTTTGAAAAATCCAGAATATCGTTGATGACTGATAAAAGCGAATTAGCACTGTTTTCGATGATCTTGGCGAATTCACGCTGTTCTTCCGTCAGCTCCGTTTCCAGCAGGAGGCCGGTCATGCCAATCACTCCGTTCATGGGTGTGCGGATCTCATGACTCATATTTGCGAGAAAATCACTTTTAGCACGGTTGGCCGCATCTGCTTTTTCCTTGGCGCGGCTCAACTCGTACAACAAATCATTCATTTGCTCCACATTTCTCTGTTGCTGCATTTGCTGCTCTTCAAGGTCCTGTGCATATCTCTCCATATCCAACTCAGTTTTCTTGCGCTCGGTGACATTCCTGCCAAAAGCACTTACACCGATAACATTTTTCTCGGTATCCAGTATTGGTGTATAAGAAATCTCGAAATAATTCATCTCCTCTTCTATTTGGGTAGAGAATTCCATCGTATATGATTCCCCCATCAGAGCCCGGTCATAGAATTCTTTCCACTGAGTAAAAGTCTCGTTCTCATGATATTTATCATCGATCAGCAGCGTACCGGGCGTGAGTGGTTTACCATATAAAGGTTCCCAGAGTTCTTTAAAGACAGAGTTTGCCACCAGCAGCGTATAGTGACGGTCGAGTGACCAAATTATATCTCTGGAATTTTCAATTGTGGCTACCAGGTTTGCCCGGGTTGCCCTGATCTCTTTTTCCTTTGTAATCCGCTCAGTCACATCCCGATCCACACCGCGGTATCCTTTTAATCTGCCCTCTTTATCGAATATGGGGATGCCGCTGCTTTCAACGATGACTTTCTCACCGTTGACGTTCAGATTTTCGTGGATGAGGAATTTAAACGGCGTTTTGCTGTTTTTCAAATCCTGTAAGACGGCCCTGATTTTTGCTGCTTCATCAGGGGGCATCAGGTCGTAGGGTGTTTTCCCGAGGATGGCTCCGGGCTCATAGCCTAACATTTCTTTGACTTTTGGACTGGCAAATGTGTAGCAGTCATTTTCATCAGTCTCCCAGACCCAGTCAGCCGTAATATGTAACAGGTCGTCCAGTTTTTTCCGTTGATTTTCCAATTCCGCCTCGGTATGCTTTCGGATTTGAATTTCTTTCTGCAGGTCATCTCGTGATGTTGTAATAGTCTGCAGATTCGCCAGCATCTCATTAAATGCAGTTGCCAGTTCACCTATCTCATCTTTGGGTATCCCTTCAATGCGCTCATTAAGGTTTCCGCTCCCGATTGTCTGCGTAAATCCAATTAGTTTGTGGATGGGCTTGAGAATTGAATCACGAATTGTAAAAATAAAGACCAGGGCCATGATAAGTGATATAACGGAAAGGATAATTATAGTATTTTTTAATCTAATGATGGGCGCGAATACTTCTCCCGCATCGAAGTCACTGACGAGGACCCAGTTTGTACCCTTAAAGCCGGCATAACCTTTCGAGCGGGCATGCGCGTAGATTCTTCTTTTGTTATGTTCATCCTTGTCAATGAAAAATGATTTTTCATTACCGGCTGCATCTGCATTTCGACATTGTATGATATCTTCACTGATGTCTTCAAGCTCAGAGTACTGATCTGAATAAATCACCTTGTAATCGGGTGTGATCAGGGTGTAGGATTCAGTCTCATAAGGTTTTTCAAGGTTCTGAAGCAGGCGGTGAATATACTCGGTTGATAACAGCACCTTTATGACACCTCTGAAGTTATCGCGCTCATCTGACAAGCGTATTGACAGAGCAATTACATTCGTGACGCAGCTTTTATCAAAGTGAATATCACCGAAGGCATAGTGGTTTTCCCGGGCTGCGAGCCACCAATCCTCATCCGCCTGATAATAATCGCTGGAAATTCCGGAGGCTCCGATCAGAGCACCGAACTTATCTGTGACCAGTATTTCAGGTACTTTAACATAACCCGCAGCCCGATTGACTCTTTCAAGCTCTAATTTCAGCTGCCTTGAGATGTCATTCTCCAGAATATTTCGGATTGCCGGATTAGTTCGTGTTGGATTTGATACCCACTGCTTATCGATTTTCGATAACTCCTGCAAGCGCTCAACTTCTCTTTCTGATGAAAGATCCGTTTGAAAGAAAACCCCATTAATTACTGAATTAAAGTCCGAATACGACTCCCAGTAAGACAGTTCATTGAATAATGTATGGTCAATTATTTTCATCTGGTTTGCAGTGAGGATAGAAGTATCCCTGCCAATTGAAGTTTCCATGATTTTCTGAGTGATGGAGATGATCACAAAACCACCCATTACGATGATCAATACGATAGAAAATATAATCAGAGAAAATTTAGTTTTTAGATTCATTGATATCTTTTACTTCATTCAGTTGAGGTACAACATATTTTTCATAGCAATCCGGGCAGATTCCATGACTGAATCTGGCCTTTGAATGGTTTCCTATATAAGCTTCTACTTTCTGCCAGTAATTTTCATCATCACGAATATTTTTACAGTACGAGCATATTGGAATAATTCCTTCCAATGTCTGTACTCTGTTAAGTGCTTCTTCCAGTTCCTGAACTCTCTGCTCAAGGGCCTGGTGCAACTGAATGATTTTCGCCCCGGCATTTACTCTGGCGTGCAGTTCCTCATTATTAAAAGGTTTCACTATGTAATCGTTTGCCCCGGCTTGTAAACCTTCGACAATATCCTCTTTATTAGCTCGCGTGGTCAGCATTATCAGATAGGTACTGTCTTCAACTTCACTTTTTCTTACCTGTTTACAAATCTCAACACCGCTTACACCGGGCATAACCCAATCCAGCAGAACCAAATGTGGTGCATCATCCTTGAGTAAAATTTCAAGGGCTTTTTTCCCGTCCATTGCCGTAATGACATCATAGCCCCATTTCGACAAAATTACAGTCAATACTTTTAAGGTTGTTTTTTCATCTTCTACTACCAAAATTTCCATTTTTGGATGTCCAATAAAGTGTTAATTGTAATTCTTAGCGTAAAAATGCAAGTTGAAAGCACAAAAACTATCACCTCTGCTTTGACAGATGGGGTGACTATAAGTGATCTTACGCCCATAATAATCTGCAATACTCTTTATGATACCATCGATGATAGTGCAGCTCATTCTCTCTGAACGATATTTTATCACGATAGTATCATCTTCTATCCTTGATACCGCTATTTCCGGTAAGGCTTTCCTATCAAAATAATCCCGGAATTCGGTATGGATAAGTTTTTCTACGGAGTCGAAAAATCTTCCGGGAGATTTATTTTCGCTGACAGTCTCAGGGAATTTTTTAATAAATTCTTTAAAAATATAATGACCCGACTCATATAGAATAATTTCACGGGGCAGGCCGAATTGTCTGGAAAGCTGTTTTAGTTTTGCATTGTAATCCGAATCCTCATGCAGGCCACGAGTCCTTCGGCAATTACTGTCGGGTCTTTTATTAAAATTACTCACGGTCTGACCAGTCGCATCTATACCGAATTTTTCCTGGACCATATTTTCAAGCATATACACCATCACATCATTCATCTTTGTAATTCCTTTATATATTTTACAAGCCGGGCCGTATTATCTCTTCCAGTTGTTGAAACCTTTGTTGCAGCGTCGCAAATTTTTACCTCGCCAGTTTCAAATCACACTCCCTGGCTGCATATTCCAGTTCCCTGGATGCAACTGAAACCGCCGTTGCCCCGATATTAGCCGATGCGCCCTTAAGTGTGTGAGCAATTTTTCTTGTTTCATCAGCTTCCTGTTTTTCTATGGCGAGTTCAATTGACTTCATCTGTTCCGGTGTTTCCGCCAGAAACAAAGTTATCATTTCCTCTAAAAATTCTTCGTCTCCCCCGAGTCGTTCCAGTAAACCGGCACGATCAAAGACCGAATTGCCAGTATCCTTTTCCAAGGCTTCAGGTTTAACGGCTGGTTTTTTTAATACACTCCATTTTTGTAGTGTTAGCTTGAGTTTTTCCGGATCAATGGGTTTGGCAATATAATCATTCATTCCGGCCTGAAGGCATTTTTCACGATCACCTTTCATCGCATTTGCTGTCATGGCAATAATGGGAATCCGGGGATTTAATGCGTTGGATGTCTCGGACCTGATCTGCCGCGTTGCCGATAAACCGTCGAGTTCAGGCATTTGGACGTCCATCAGAACGAGATCGAACTGCTCAGCTGCCAACATGCTGACGGCTTCGACCCCATTTTCTGCAATCTTCGTTTGAAAACCCATATTCCCAAGAATTTTTACAGCAACTTTCTGGTTGATCAGATTGTCCTCGGCCAGTAATATCTTAAGAGATGTTTCAGGGGTAACAACATTGTCCTTGCCGCCCGGTTTTTGAGTCTGCTCATGCCCATCTGCCGATCTGCCGTCATGTATCACTTTTAACAAAGTGTTGTACAGATGTGATTGTCGGACAGGTTTTGAAAGGTATTCTGCAAACCCGTTCTTTTTCAACCGGCCCGCATTTTCCTGATTTCCCGATGATGACATCATTATGAGTTTTGTACCGCTGATCTGTGGGTCTGCCTTGATCATCTTGCAGAGCATTTCTCCATCAATATCGGGCATCAACATATCCAGAATAGCAATTTCAAAAGGATGTCCCTGTTCTGCGGCTTGATGCAATCTGTGTAAGGCAACTTTGGCACTCTCCACTTCTTCGTGAATATAGCCCCACGAGTTCAGCATTCCCTGTAATACACGCCGGTTGGTTTTATTATCGTCAACTGACAGAATAGGGACATTTACCAAATTCATATCCGAACAATCAGAGAACTCATCTATTTCAATTTGATCCTCAGTTTGCTGTGCCAGTTCCACTGTAAACCAGAATGACGAACCTGCTCCCGGCCGGCTCTCCACTCCGATAGTACCATGCATCATTTCAACAAGACGTTTTGAAATTGTCAATCCTAATCCCGTACCGCCGAACTTGCGGGTTGTAGAACCGTCCGCCTGCGTAAATGCATCAAACAGATTCTGTAAATTATCTGCATGGATGCCGATTCCCGTATCTCTGACCTCAAATCTCAGTTTTACATCCCCATCCTCCGTCTGCCCGAGATATGACACAATCAGTGAAACCTCTCCCTTATCCGTGAACTTAATTGCATTACTGACTAAATTCGTAATAATCTGTCGAAGACGACCTGGATCGCCGATCAGATTCAAAGGCACATCCTGCTCAATAAGATTATTTAACTCAAGCCCCTTTTCTTCCGCCGCATACACATGGAGTTCGATGACTTCTTCGAGGGTTGTGCGTAAATTGAATTGAATCTCCTCAAACTGAAGCTTACCGGCCTCAATTTTTGAAAAATCAAGTACATCATTAATTATCGAAAGTAATGAATTGGCGCTATTCATTGCCAACTGGGCCAACTCTTTTTGTTCAGCGTCAAGATCCGTCTGCAGGAGCAGGTTCGTCATACCAATGACACCGTTCATGGGAGTTCTGATCTCATGACTCATGTTAGCGAGAAATTCACTTTTTGTCTTATCCGCTGCTTCGGCTTTTTCTTTTTCAACGGCAAGCTGTTTGAGCAACTCGTTGAGACGGGCAATATTTTTTTCCTGGTCATCTCTCGACTTTTGCAGCTCTTCCGTGTAACGTTTAAGTTTTTCTGCCGCCTTTATTTTTTCGGTAACATCTCTCAGGGCACCCGTGATATTGACCACTTCACCATTCTTATCCTTTACCGGCGACTCGTCCACTTCAACATAAATGATGGAACCATCCTTTTTTCTGGATTGAATAGTAAAATTTTTCTGTTTTTTCCCGGTTTTGATTGCTTTTTCTGTCAGCTGAAGTTCTCTTCTGTTTTGTGGATTTTTTGTGACCAGAGATGTCCATTGTGTCAGCATTTCATTCGGCTCGTAGCCAAACATTTTACGTGTTTGATGGCTGATATATTCCATTTTGTGGTTGACGTCATGGATATAAAAAACATCATTGCTGTGATCAATAATGCTTCTAAGCCGCTGCTCACTTTTTTCCA
>JAJRUW010000032.1 GCA_024277615.1 Fidelibacterota bacterium
AAAGCGTGGCTTATGAGAGGAACTGCTATAAATTTTAATTACAAAATTTATTTTGATCTCCTGCCCGGAATTGAACATTTTATCAAGGTCATCCGAATAACAGTTCGTGATATCTGCCGAAAGGATTACATTATCTCCGCGTGTGCCCAGAGTATAGGATTCAAACCGCGGACTAACCCCGGAAATTGTTGAATAAAAAAGGGAGCCGATTGTAATGATGCCGGTTATAATTTTGTCAAACATAGTTTACTTATTTATCAAAGGGTTTTACTACCAGAACGGGGCAGTCTGCCAGTTGTGCCGTATGGATGGGTTTACTACCCCGGAAAAATTTTAAAAATTCGTTTTGTGTCCCTTTGCCCATGACAATTATATGATCCCTGCCGGCTTTTTTAAGAAAAGCATCCACAGGGTTGCCATTTACCAGAGAGGCGGAATGCCGGATTTTTTGTAGTCTGAGATATTTCAGAGCCCATTTGTGTGCATTTAAATATCCCTTCCCAAAATCCTTACGTTTACTCACTGTGATGACTTCCACTTCTGCATCCAGATGCCGTGCTGTTCGGGCCCCGAAAATTACGGCTCTGCGGGTCGCTCTCGAATCATCCACACAAAGCAGGACTTTATACTCCAAATTTGCCTGGAAATTTTTCACCACCAACACACTGGTGTCAAGAAATTGTATTAGTTTATGAATTTTTCTTTTATCTTCGGAAGCGCCGATTACCGCCAATTCATAATCCCTGGTTTCGGTTTCTTTTTTAAGTTCATCGAGAAGATTGCCCTCTCTGAGGATCAAACGGATTTTTTCCCCCGAGGCTTCGGGCAGGATCATTCTGAATCTCCCTTTCTCCTCGAGGAGGTTTTCAGGTTTGAATTCAGGGGCATCTCCGGCAAGAAAGCCAAAATTTTTCAGCGCATTGAAGGCCCAGTGCAGAACCTCAAGTCCCGGATGATAGATTTGCCAGTCTGATAGAGATTTCCGCACCATCGCAACTTCGCTGGCCATAATTTCTTTGGGTTTGTTGCCGATATATATCACGGAAATATCAGCAGAAAAACCGTTTGCGATCTTAGCGGCAATCCGTAATGTGCTAAGAGTTTCTTCCAAAGTATCTTTTATACCGACGAGAAATCTCATTGCGACCTCATTTATTTAAAATTCGTTAGATGAATGATCAGCGGCCAGTAAAAAATGATGACGAAGATGGTGGTCAAGATCGACATTAAACCAACCCGCCAGCCGGCCCGGAGAAAATCACTGACTTTAACCAAACCGGAAGAATAAATAATCATGCAGGCCGGTGCTGCAAAGGCTGAAAAATAGCCGAACGAAGAGACGATGGCCGTAGTCATCCCCATGTACAGAGGGTTTGCGTTCATAGATAATGTAATGGGTCCCAAAACAGCCACAGTTCCACTGGAACTCATAATATTTCCGAGGATGGTAGTCATGCCGATGTTGATCAAATACGGCAGGAATTTTATTTCTGACATCAGACCTCCGAACAATGAGATTATGGATTGACTTATCCACAGAGCCGTTCCTGCATTTTTCATCTGGACTCCCAGGGAGATTGCCCCTGCAAAGAGCAGGATTACCCCCCAATTGGTCCCATCGCTGATATCTTTCCACTCAACCAGTCCCGTTGCCATATAGAGTATCGCACCGCTGATCGCAATTATCCCCATACCGATTCTCTCATTAAAAAAGACCCAGCTCAGCAGAGTCAGGACGAATATTCCGATAGCAACAGATTCACGGGCCGTGATCCGTCCCTTTTTTGCTACCTGAACCCGTAACTTCCGGATAGGCGTATCCAGTATTTTATATTCAGGTTTAAACACAAAGCCCAGCAAAATTGCAGCGGGAACCGTTTGAATGATCACCAGGGGATAGGCCATAAGCATCCATTGATAATAGGTGAGATACTGCCCGGAATCTGTAGCTGATTTCCAGTATTCAATCATGATGGCATTGCGTGCACCTCCTGAAGGAGTACCGATGCTGCCGATGATGGCTCCGTAGGCAATGGAAAACAGGATTATGGCCGTTAATTGAGGAGCTGGTTTTTTGTCGGAGGCGTATCTTACAAGTGTTAAACCTACGGGTAGCAGCATTGCAGCAACCGTATGCTCGCCGATGAAAGAAGACAAAAGTGCAGAAATTACGGTGAATCCCATTACGATGTTTCTGACCTTATTTCCTGTTATACGGATAATGCCCATGGCAAGTCGTGTATCCAGTCCCTGGTGAATGATCGCAACCGCCATCATCAGAGAGCCCATGATAAAGAAAACCGAGTCGCTCATATAGGAACGGGCAACTTCCGACGGAGATGCAATTCTGAAGGAGACTTCAAGAACTGCAATGAGCAGGGCAGTAGCAGGCAGCGGAATGGGTTCAAGGATGATCAGAGAAATAGCCATTGCACTGATCACGAAAGTCCTGTACCCCTTTACCGATATGCTGTCGGGATATGGCAGCCAATAGAGGAGAATGCCCATCATAAGGATGATCAAAAGCCAGCGCTTTTCCTGAACCCAATAAAGGAATGCTCTCATAGTACGGTCATTCATTCTGTACCCTGTACTTCCCTCGCGGAGTCGTGAATTGTAGAAGTAGTACAAAGACTGTTTTGATGATCAACGACAGCGGGAGTTGAAGTTTTAACATAGAGAAATCTTTTGCAAAAGTCTGACCTGTAAGGCGGACCAAAATGCGTTGAAGAAACTAAATAACTCTCTAATATATCTATTTCCGTATGAATACGAGTTCTCTTTCCATTTTAGATAAAACATTGTCACCTAAAATTTAACGGTTAATAGGTCGTTGAGAACAATATTATCTTAGGGGCATACAGAATATCAAATTTTGATGAGGGCTACCTGCCAATACGCAGGGCAGATAAGATCATCGAACTGCAGCGGTGAGGGAAGAATTATGCTGAGGGGGAACTAATTAATGAGCAAAGTTTGATGAAATAGTATTGTGTAAAACTTCAAACGAAACGGGTTTTTTAAAATAATTTACCGGATTGCTCTGCTTTAGAGCGGCCTGTACTTCCGTGTCCATGCTGCCATGCCCGGTCATAATGATTTTTTGGAGGTTATCCTGAAATTCATCTGCAATGTTCAGCAATTCGATACCGCTGATTACCGGCATACGAATATCTGTAACGATCACATCGAAAGTAGATTTCCGTAATATCTCAATGGCCTCCATACCGGAGTTTGCCGTCTCGATAATATAGCTGTCCGAAAGCTGTTCAAGCCCTCTTTTGATTAACTTACAGAGCCTGACTTCGTCATCTACAATCAATATTTTTATATCATTCACTATAACCTCTGATGATGAAAAGACTTATAGCATTTATATGAAAAAATTTCTTAAATTACCGGTCCGCATCTAACGGGATGGGGCAAAACATCGGGAAATATTTCATAATGAAATGCTATTTTTGTCAAAAACTTCAAGTTCTCTCTGGCGTTGCAGCAGGTCTATCGGTAGTAGGTGTTGCTTTGCCAACGACTGTAATCTAATAAGGCTTCACAATACAAAAAAAGAACAATCTTGAAAAAATTTATATAATATAAAATATTTTGATAATATGCGAAATCTATGTAATATTACAGCGGAGAATTAAAGGGAGATTCCCTCATTTTAGAGATATGAAATTTCGTAAATTATTTTAGGTGATTGTACTTATTAGCTTTAATATCTTGCCTTGAATAATATATGTGAAAATTAATGAAATATCGGGTAAAATTAACAATCATAAAGAATTTGTAATAATTAATTTATTATCGGGTAACTAAGAAAAGGAGTAAAAGTATGAAACGTTTATCATTAATCTTAACAATTGTGGCTGTAACCTTTTTCGTCGGCTGTAATAACCAGCTCGTTGCACCAACCGGAGACAGCACTTATAATGGTGTTCAGATCCAGGATTATGAAGCCCCCTATCTTTTGAATAACACAGGTGACGAGGCCTTAGGCCGTCTGCAAATCGCCGAACTGATTCCCGAGGGAACGGTTTATGGTAATATCAACGATCCGGACAATGTCTATACCGCTCTGGGTGGTGAAATTCTCCCTGCAGGATCCTGGGTTGACAACTTTAACAGTAATACATTCTCAACAGCCGTCGGAAGCGATGCAGTACTCATCTTTGCAGCCACAACGACTGTGACACTCACAGATCCGGTGGATGTAGTATTTCTTGATGAAGGTTATCAGTGGCATTTAGCTGAAAATACAATGACTGTGGAAACAAATGGTATCATGACCGGGGCCTCAGGAGCCTGCGGTATTACAACCGATGCACAGTTTGGCATTGGCGGCGAAGGTTCTGATAATGCAATCCTTTCGTACTTCGGGATTGGCGGAGAGGGCAGCGATAATCAGTTGCTCACTATTTTTGGAATAGGTGGGGAAGGTTCCGACAATGCCGTTTTAGATGGTTTCGGCATCGGCGGAGAAGGCTCTGATAACTGGGGTATCGGCGGAGAGGGATCCGATAATGCACTGCTAAGCTACAACGGAATCCCGGTCACCACAACGCCGGCTCCTTTCATATTAAACGAGAACCAGTTGGGTCTGATAACAAGCACTGAAATACAGCTGCCTTTGCCTGCAGGGACGGTCTATGGACATGCTGATTACCCGGGAGAAGTTTTTCTTGCTACCGGTGGCGAAGCTCTGCCGGCAGGTGCCTGGCTGGATAACTCCTACAATTATGCTTTTGTTGCAAATATCAACAGTGAAACACAAATCACTTTCGTAGAGTTGGCCTATGTAGTGATCACCGGTGCGACTGGTACCCAGTATCTGAATACGGATAATGTTTGGGTTCCTGTTGTGGGTGATGCCGCCGTATGGGCCCGTTCTATTATAACCGGTGTTGATGGCGGTTGTATCATCGATACAGGTACAAAATTTGGCATAGGCGGCGAAATTGACTGGAACTGATTAAAAATCAATAGACAACAATTAAAGTGTTATCAATTAATTCGGTGGAATAATATCGTCTGTTTTTTGTAAATTACTAAGGTGAATACAAGCAATAATAATATGGTTAAATGGACTACTTCAGCTATTGAAGCAGTTCACACAAATGATTTTTTAGAGTTTATTGATCAAATTGGCTTTGTTAAACTAAATGATCTGAAACCGTTGTATTCACATTATGATCCTTACGCTGTTGAGGATATGAAGCTACGTGCTACGCTCCTTGCCGGAATGGCTAAAATGTTCTCACTTGAGGGGAATCTAATTGCCGCGAAGGAAAAGTTAAATGAAGCAATGTCCATCGTGGTATCTCAAAATGATATTTCTGCAAAACCTGTAAAAGATGAAGTGCTTGCTTATGTCAAGTATGAGGCCGGTCTTTATCACCGGCTTTTAAAAGACATGAACGGTGCTGAAATTTGCTACAGGGAGGCTCAAAATTATGCAGTATCGTATAATCTAAATATATTGATAAAATATCAAATTGAAACCCTGAAGATCGAAACAGGTCAAACAAAAAGTACATCACGATTGCGTTCTTTGGCAGATGAATTCAAGATTCTCAATATGCCTATCATGCACATACTGGGCTATCACCGTCTTGGAATTATTCATCGTAAATTAAAAAAATATGAAGATGCAAAAAAATATTATGCAATAGCACTTGAGAACGCCTACAGAGAAAATTATATATACCTCGTTTGGTTAATTCAAAATGCTATAGGATTCCTTTTTGTTGTTGAAAAAAAATACGATGAGGCTTTTGAGATATTTAACTCCTACGTTAAAGAATCCAAAAGCCACATGCAGAAATCAAAATTCACAGAAAATTTAGCCCTTATATACTATTATCGAAAAGAGTATGATCTGGCAGTTGATTATTGTTTTAAAGCCTTAACTCACAGCACTAATAACCATGTCTTTTCACAGATTCCCGATGAATGCCTTTTCCTTGGTGAAGTATATGATAAAAACCTGAAACAGACAAGTAAAGCAAAATATTATTATAAAATGGGCTACGATCAGGCTTTATATCAAATCAGCAGAGGACTTAGCCTAAATGGACCGAGGGAGGAAGCGGTTAACAAATATGTCGAATTTTTACAGAACTATTTCCCGGAAAAATCAGGCGCCGAGTTGCCCGGACATATTTTTGATTTTGCACTGAATAAACAGTGGCAGGAAATTAAAGATATCTTCCAGTATAATCTTGTA
>JAJRUW010000033.1 GCA_024277615.1 Fidelibacterota bacterium
ACATGGCCAGGGCTTTCCGGGTTCCCTTCACCCTCACCACAGCGGCATCGCCGCCCGGTCCCTGAACCGTATTTGTGCGTACGGTGGAATCATACTGACTGTAAACCCAGTGCTTGTTCGTGATGTTGGGAGATTTCAGCATCCTGACGAGGACTTCATTGTAATCCTGTGGTTCCGGGAGAGCTTCCACATCCAGATTATTCACCGTTTTCAAATAGGCGGGTTCCACGGCGGGCAAATCATATTGGGGCGCACCGCCGCCGAGCACCAATTCCCTTGCCGGAACCTGCACAACCCGGGTTCCTTTTTCGTACACTTCCAGCAAGCCCGTGTCATTAACTTCACCAATGCGCGTACAGTTAAGGTCCCATTTTTCAAATATGGCTTGCAGTTCCTCTTCAAAACCCTTCAGGATCACCACCAGCATTCTTTCCTGGGATTCGGACAGCATCAGTTCGTAGGCATTCATCCCCGGTTCACGGCGGGGAACCCGGTCAATATTCAGAGTCATGCCGCATTTCCCTTTGGCCGACATTTCCGATGAACTGCAGGTAATCCCGGCGGCACCCATATCCTGCATACCGATCAGCCAGCTCTTCTTACACAGTTCCAGCGAGGCCTCCAGCAACAGCTTTTCGGTGAAGGGGTCCCCAACCTGTACATTGGATTTTCGCGATTCGGATTCTTCCGAAAGTTCAACGGAGGCAAAGGTCGCACCGTGGATACCGTCACGGCCGGTTTTGGAGCCCACGATATAAACCGGATTCCCGGGACCTTTGGCTACGGCGCTGGCCGTATGCTGCTGTTTGACGATGCCCAGACTGAAAACATTGATCAGGGGATTACCTTCATAGCTGTCCTCAAATATGGTCTCGCCGCCAACCGTGGGAATTCCCAGACAATTGCCGTAATCGGCCACACCTTCAACAACATGCTCCAGCAGAAAACGGTTGCGGCCCTTTTCGAGGCTGCCGAAATGCAGCGAGTCCATGGAGGCGATCGGTCTGGCGCCCATGGTGAAAATATCCCGCATGATGCCCCCCACGCCGGTGGCAGCGCCCTGATAGGGTTCAATGGCCGAAGGATGGTTATGGGATTCAATCTTGAAAGCCACTGCCAGGTCGTCACCGATATCCACCAGACCGGCATTTTCTTCACCGGCGCCAACCAGCAGACGGCCGCCTTCCCGGGGTAGTGTCTTCAACAGTTTGATGGAACTTTTATAAGAGCAGTGTTCACTCCACATGACTGAAAAAATGCCGAGTTCAACATAATTGGGCTCCCGGTCAAGAATTTCCAGGATGTGCTCATATTCTGCCGTGGTGAGTCCGTGTTCGTGTGCCAGTTCAGCGGTTACTTTGGGGTATGAGGTCAACTTGATTCCTGTATTTTTAACAAAATAGTACCCCCAAACTTACACGATTTACAGGGCTTCAGGAACCCTCTTTGTGGCGACGCTACAAATTGATAATCAACCGGTCAGAGCATTTCACGGTTGTATTATCGCATCATTACACCTGACGAATCAGTTGAAGAGGCGCCATCACAGATGAGCGTACGGGCCGGGTCAAACACCTCTGGCAGAGGGATCCCAGATATGCTTATGCAGCTGGAGCTGGAATCTGACATCGAGACGGTCGGCAAGCAGCCATTCCGCCAGGGTTTTGTAGTCGAGAACGCCGAAGACCGGTGAAAAATGAACTACCCAGTTATCGGCGATGGTGAGATCCGTGATCTTGGCGACTGCCCAGTCATAATCCGCCCGGTCTCCAATCACAAATTTGACTTCGTCCCGGGTACCCAGTTCATTCAGAATATTCCATTGGTTTTTATGCTCCATACCGCTGGAGGGGCATTTGAAGTCCACGATTTTTATGACTTCCCCCGGGACATCCGCCACAGAGAGCGAACCGCCGGTTTCCAGCAGGACCGTGAACCGGGCTTCCACTAAACCTTTCAGGAGCGGAATTACCTCAGGCTGAAAGAGGGGCTCACCGCCGGTTACTTCCACCAGTCCGCAGTTGAAAGACCGCACTTTTGTCAGGATGTCCTCTACGCTCATGTGTGAACCTTCATAGAAGGCATATTCCGTATCGCACCACTTGCAGCGCAGATTGCAATAGGTGAGACGGACGAAAACACAGGGCTGACCTGCGTAGGATGATTCACCCTGAATGCTGTAAAATATTTCGTTAATATTAAGGATCAAATTTTCTGACCTCGTTTAATCCGGAAACCAAGGGCAGGCAGATCCTTTACTCCAGATATTTCAGGTAACGGTTGTCTGTAGAGAGAATCAGCCTCGTACTGGGGTCCAGCGTATTTTCGTAGGTTTCCAGGGCTTTAAGGAAATTGTAAAAGTCCACATCCTGTCCGTAAGTCTCGGCGTAGATCTTCAGGGCTTCTGCATCCGCATCACCCTTAATCTGCTGTGATTTCACATAGGCATCGGACATGATCTCTTTTTTGCGCTGGATCTGCATTCCCAGAATTTCCTGTTTTTTCCCCTGACCCTGGGCGCGGTATTTTTCGGCGATCCGGCTTTGTTCCGAGATCATGCGATTAAAGAGTTTCTGCTGTACCTGCTTGTTATAATTGATGCGTTTTAATTGGATATCAATGACCTGTATCCCCATATTCAGCTCCTTCAGGTTTGCCGAAACTTTATCCAGAATGGAACTCACAATCTCAAGCCTGGCACCGGCATACTGGGGTGAAGTTTCCTGCGAATCCTCATTGGTCATGGTTTCATCTGAAGTCTCGATATCGTGAATCTGCATCTCGCGGTCAGTGGAGCGGATGATCTCTGCCATGACTCTGGAAGCAATCTCGTCACGCACTGCCCCGTCAATAATATCGTCCAAACGGGACTGGGCCAGCATTTCGTTTTTCGCCGATTTGAAAAATTGTAACGGATCGGATATCTTCCATCTGGCAAAAGTGTCTATGAAGATGTATTTGTTATCCTTGGTAGGAATCTCATTCGCATCGCCGTCCCATTCCAGGATCCGTTTTTCAAACACCAGTACTTCCTGGATCAGGGGCAGTTTAAAATGGATACCTGCCGTTTGGTAAGATTGCCCCATGGGCTTCCCAAATTGCGTTACGATGGCCTGTTCGGCTTCGTTGAGTGTAAAGATGGACCCACCGAGGATGATCACAGCAGCCACCAGTATAATTGGTACTATAAACTTTTTCATGGTTATTTCCCCTTTCCGTTCAAATCCAGCAAAGGCAGGATATTTTCCAGTTTCTTATCGATGATGACTTTCCCCTTCATCTGACTCAACACTTTTTCCATGGTTTCGTAATAGAGCCTGTCTTTGGTGATCTGTTCGGCTTTGCGGTATTCTGTGAGCACGGCATCAAACAGGGCCACATCCCCCTTGGCCGTATTCACGCGTTCAATGGCATATCCATTGGCCTCATTGATCAGTTTTTCCGCTTCACCCTCAACCCGGTAGATTTCTTTATTGTAAGCCTGCCGGGCTTCATTCACGAGCGTTTCCTGTTCCTGCTTTGCACGGTTCACCTCGTTGAAGGAATCCGCTACTGGAGTGGGCGGATGTACATCCTGAAGCTGTACCAACTGAATGGAGATTCCCGTATCGTATTTGTCCATGATGGTCTGCATACGGATTCTGGACTGTTCGGCGATATTCCGGCGTTCGGATTGAAGCGCTTCCTGAAATGAGCGATCACCCACCATCAGGCGCATGGTGGCTTCAGATACATCCCGAATGGTATTTTCCACATCCCGGACATTGAACAGATAGGCAACCGGGTCTTTGACCTTATATTGAATGATCCATTGTACTTCGGCTATATTAAGATCACCGGTGAGCATCCAGGATTCCTCTTCAAAATTACTTTTCGAATACTGACTCCTCACGCCGGGCCTGACGGTTTTAAAGCCAAACTCCTGCTTGAACTGGTAATCCACTTTTACAGGATAGACCTTATCGATACCATAGGGCAGTTTGAAATGCAGTCCGGGACCGGTTGTGGAGGCGTATTTCCCGAATCTCAAAACTACTGCATTTTCATTGGCTTCAACAGTATAAAATGATGAAAATAAAACAATGACTATCAGAATGGCCAGTATGATGTAGATGATTTTCCTGATTGAAAGGTTCTGTAAGTTAATGTTTCTCGAATCGAAAGTCACTCTTTGTGCCATGACTTAACTCCTTTTTATTTAACGAATATTCTCCCTGAAGACAGCTGAATATTACACTGCTATACGAACAACAAACAGCTCAATTCGTAGTCTTAAGACAGACCAAAGAAATAATGCAAGAACTCAGCGGAGGCCACCGTCCTGCCGGCGTTATAAAATTGAATTCATAAACCAGAAAGGATTAATATGACTAAAAAAGCAATTCTCAAAAAGTTACCGTTTGTCGTTTTCATCGGCAGCCTGGTATTCATCATGGGCGAAGCCTGCAGTGAAAAAGGCAGTACGGCCGAACTGCCGGCAGCCAGCACCCCACCAACCGGAACGGAAACCAATGATCCATACGAAAATGACTCTGCAGCACAGTTGGATTTTACCGAAATTGATACTCAGCCTGCAGAGCCCGTAGAAACAGATCCTGCCAATGTAGTTGACGAACCGGTCGTTGTATCACTGACACTGTGTTCCGCAGTGATCGACCGGATCCCTGCAGACAGTCTGGATTCATGCGATATTTCCGCCGGGCGCATATTCACTCACACGGCTATCTCCTCCTCCAAGCCAGATACAATTTATCATGTGTATAAATTTGAGGGTACCGAGATTGCCCGTGTTCCGTTGTACGTGGGGATCTCACCCCGCTGGCGTACCTGGAGCTCAAAGTGGCTTACACCTGCCTGGGTCGGACCCTGGACCATTGAGATCCGGTCCGGGACTGGTCGTGTTCTTGCAGAAAAAGCCTTTACGGTTAAGACTGCACCCGAACAAGAGGATGGTAATTCAACAGCGGATGACGGGGTGGCGAGCACCAAATAAGATCCCGTCCGATTTATGTGGCTCCCTAAGGTGTCCCGTGCAGGAATGTGCCGGACACCCTTTTTCTTTTTGCGAACCCATATCAAATAAAATCTTTGATAGATAACCTAATCCTGCTTAAAATACGCTTGTCGTGATTTGAGCCATATTGCCGCGACATTAAATAAAGGTGCTAAAACGGCAGGGAAAAGCCGGCTTTAGCGTCGGTTTTTTGTTTTTATGCAACGACCAGCAGACATATTAAAAGAGCGGATACTGGTACTGGATGGTGCCATGGGAACGATGATCCAATCCTATCGTTTGTCCGAAGCCGATTACCGGGGAGACCGGTTTCGTGAACATCCGCACAGCCTGCTGGGGAATAATGATATTTTGTCTCTCACCAGACCGGACGTCATTCGGGCCATTCATACCGCCTATCTCGAAGCGGGTGCCGACATTGTGGAAACCAATACCTTTAATGCGAATGCAATCTCCCAGCGCGATTATCACCTGGCCTCTGAAGTCTATGCCATGAACCGGGCATCGGCGCAGATCGCCCGGGAAGCAGCCCACAGGTTCACTGTAGAGCAGCCTGACAGACCCCGTTTTGTTTGCGGCAGTCTCGGACCTACCAATCAAACGGCTTCGCTGTCTCCGGACATCGAGCGCCCTGAGTTCCGCAGTGTGACCTTTGACGATCTGGCCAGGGCTTACCGGGAACAGGCAGAAGGTCTCATCGACGGCGGCGTCCAGCTGCTGATGGTTGAGACCGTCTTCGACACGCTCAACTGTAAGGCGGCCCTTTACGGTATTTCCGGGGCAATGGCCGCAAAAGGTGTAGAACTGCCGGTTATGGTATCGGGTACGATAACGGATAAAAGCGGGCGCCTCCTCACCGGTCAGACCGTCGAGGCCTTCTGGATCTCCATTAATCATACGGAACTGTTGTCTGTGGGGCTCAACTGTGCTTTTGGCGCTAAAGATCTGCGCCCTTTTATCGAGACTTTATCCCGCATCGCAGACACAAACATCAGTATTCATCCCAATGCCGGGCTGCCGAATGAAGCTGGTGAGTACGACGAATCTCCGGCCTACATGGCGGAGCTCATTGCCGACTTTGCCCAAAGCGGTTTTGTAAATATTGTCGGCGGCTGCTGTGGGACGACGCCCGAACATATCCGGGCTATTGCCGCTGCCGTCCGGGATCAAGCGCCCAGAAAACTGCCCGGATCAGCCCCCTTCACTCATCTGTCGGGCCTGGAAACCCTCACGATCCGTCCGGATTCGTTATTCATCAACATAGGTGAACGAACTAATGTATCGGGATCCGCCAGATTCAGAAAGCTGATCAAAAAAGGAGATTTTGAGGCCGCCACACAAATCACCCGGGAACAGATCAGCAACGGCGCCGACATCATCGACATTAACATGGACGAAGGACTACTGGACTCCCGGGCAGCTATGGAGACTTTTTTAAGGCTCATTGCTGCGGAACCGGATATCAGCCGGGTACCGGTAATGCTGGATTCATCCGCCTGGCCGGTTCTGGAAACGGGGCTGAAAAATTTACAGGGAAAAGGCATTGTCAACTCCATCAGTCTGAAAGCCGGGGAGGCGGAATTTTTACGCATCGCCCGGGAAATCCGACACTACGGGGCAGCCGTAGTGGTGATGGCTTTTGATGAAAAGGGGCAGGCCGACAGTTACCGGCGTAAAATGGAGATCCTGAGGCGCAGCTACCGCTTATTGACTGATGAGGTCGGATTCCCCGCCCGGGACATCATCCTCGACCCCAATATCTTCGCCGTTGCCACGGGCATAGCGGACCATGCAAATTATGCGCTGGATTACCTGAGGGCCTGCCGGGAGATAAAACGAACTCTGCCGGGCTGCCTGGTGAGCGGCGGAGTCAGCAATCTGTCATTTGCTTTTCGCGGCGATGACCCCATGCGGCAGGCCATGCACACGGTATTTTTATATCACGCCATCAAAGCCGGGATGGATATGGGCATCGTAAATGCGGGTCAGCTGGCGGTTTACGAGGAAATTCCCGAGGCTCTCCGGTCTGCTGTTGAAGATGTCCTGTTCAACCGAAAACCCGAGGCCACCGAAACTCTGATCTCCCTTTCCGGTTCAGTGAAAAATGTACAGACTCATTCCGGTAATGGGCCTGACTGGAGAAATTCACCCGTCGATGAGCGCATCCGGTACGCCCTGGTTCACGGCATTGCAGACTTCATCGAAGAAGATGTTGAAGCTGCCCGGCAGGCCTACCCAAAAGCCGTGGATGTCATCGAAAAACCGCTCATGCGGGGAATGGATTATGTGGGTGAGCTCTTCGGTTCGGGAAAGATGTTTTTACCCCAGGTTGTGAAAAGTGCCCGGGTCATGAAAAAGGCGGTCGCCGTACTCACGCCCTTTTTAGAAGCGGAAAACGCTGCTTCCAGCCGCCCTGAAAAAACCAAAAAAATCCTGTTGGCAACCGTAAAGGGAGATGTCCACGACATCGGCAAAAATATTGTGGCGGTCGTTTTGGGTTGTAACGGCTATGAGATTAACGATCTCGGCGTCATGGTACCCGCCGGGGATATCATTGCGGCCATCCGGGACTCCGGACCGGAGCTTGTGGGGCTTTCCGGACTGATCACAACCTCGCTGAGTGAAATGATCCATGTGGCTGTCGAAATGGAAAGGGCCGGCTTAAAGCTGCCGCTGATGATCGGCGGAGCAACGACTTCACTGACCCACACAGCCGTTAAGATCGCACCTCATTATTCAGGCCCCGTAGTTTATGTTCCGGATGCCTCTGTGAGTGTGGGTGCGGCCGCAGCACTCATTGGAGATCATGGGAAATTCAGCCTGTCAATTCGCCGGGAATATGCTGAAATCCGCAAACGCTATCTGCAAAAAAACCGATGGAAGGAGTCATTACCGCTTGAGCAGGCCAGGGCAAATCGTTTTACCGTGGATTGGTCTGATTATTCGCCGCCGGAGCCCTGCACGAAGGGTCTGCAAATATTGAGCGACTACCCTTTGGGCGAATTGGAACCCTTTATAGACTGGAGTCCATTTTTTGCTGCCTGGGACCTGAAAGGAAAATTCCCGGATATACTGGAGCATCCCCGAACCGGCGGCCAGGCCGCAACATTATACGACGACGCCCGGGAGTTGCTACATCAAATAATAGCCGACAAAAGTCTGAAAGCCCGGGGAGTTTTCGGACTTTTTCCCGCCAATGCCGTCGGGGATGACATTGAAGTCTATAAGAACGAAGATCACACCGGCCTGAAGACCACTCTGCATCACCTGCGGCAGCAGATGTCAAAATCTTCGGGTCAGCCCAATTATTGCCTGGCGGATTTTATCGCACCGGCCGGCCGGAATAAACCGGATTGGATCGGCGCCTTTGCAGTGTCGGCGGGTGACGGACTCGAAGAATTATCCGCAAAATATCTCAGACAGGCCGATGATTACCGCAGCATCATTGTAAAACTGCTGGCAGACCGGCTGGCAGAAGCTTTTGCCGAAAAACTGCATCAGTTGGTGCGGACGGAGCACTGGGGTTATGCCCGGGATGAACGGGCATCCCTGGATGATCTGCTCAAGGAAAAATACTGCGGGATCCGTCCGGCACCGGGATATCCGGCCTGCCCGGACCATTCGGAAAAAGAAAACTTATTCGACCTTTTGCAGGTGAACCGGAGCACCGGAATGAAACTCACGGAGAATTTCGCCATGATACCCGCAGCCTCAGTTGCAGGCTGGTATTTTTCTCATCCGTCAGCCCGCTATTTCGGGGTTGGGTCCATCGCCCGGGATCAAATTGTTGACTATGCCCGGAGAAAAGGCCTCGAAGTTCAGACGGTGAGTAAACTGCTGGCGGCGAATTACAGAGATTAATCTTATCGGACAACACAGCATGAAAGTCATCGAACATCTTGAAAAAGCAACCGCACCCCTCTTCAGTTTTGAGATTATTCCGCCTGTGAGAGGTAAAAGTGCCAAAGAAATCCTGGATATTGTTGAGCAGCTGCAGCCCTATGCACCGCCGTTCATCGACGTAACCAGCCATTCCGCCGAAACTTATTATGAGGAATCGGACGACGGTTCCATCAATCGACGCATTCGGAAAAAGCGTCCGGGCACCATCAGCATCTGCGGAATCATTCAAAACCGTTTTAACATCGACACCGTTGCACATCTGCTTTGCCGGGGCTTCTCCAAAGAAGAAACGGAAGATGCCGTAATCGAACTGAATTACCTGGGCATTCATAATGTCCTCGTAATCCGCGGAGACGAAACCAATTATAAAAAACCCGTACGTCAGGACCGCTCCGTCAATCTCTATGCTGCAGATCTGGTAAAACAAGTCGATCGGTTGAAGCAGGGTCAATACCTCGAAGATATCATCAATGCCGATGCTATCGATATGTGTATCGGAGTCGGCGGTTATCCGGAAAAACATTTTGAAGCGCCTAATTTGAAGACGGATATCCAATATCTGAAAAAGAAGATCGACGCCGGTGCAGATTACATTGTTACGCAGATGTTTTTCGATAACCGGGTCTACTTCGATTTCGTCGATCGCTGCCGGAAAGCCGGAATTAATGTGCCCATCATCCCCGGTATCAAATTGCTGGACAATCCCAGACAACTGCGGTCAATCCCGCGGTCGTTCCATATTAATCTGCCTGACGATCTGGTTGATGAGGTCATGGAAAATCAGAACCGCTGCCGGGAAATCGGTCAGGAGTGGTGCAAAAAACAGAGTGAAGAATTAATCAATTCAGGGGTGAGCTGTATTCATTACTATATTTTAAATGATACGAGCTCAGTAAGACAGGTTCTCGATAAATTACGCTCCTGATATTTTATCAAATTATTAAAAGTGAAGGGACAATAAAGTGAAATACGTGTTTACATCCGAATCGGTTACAGAAGGTCATCCTGACAAAGTCTGTGATAAAATATCGGATGCAATCTTAGATGATATTCTCTCGCGTGATCCGGAAGCCCGGGTTGCCTGCGAAACCCTGGCAACAACCGGTCTGGTGCTGATCTCCGGCGAGATCACAACGAAAACATTTTGTGATTTTCAGGAAGTGGCCAGATCTACTTTAAAGGAAATCGGTTACAACAGCCCTGAATCCGGATTCAACTGGAAAGACTGCTCAGTACTCAATTCCGTGCACGAGCAAAGCCCGGAGATCGCTCAAGGTGTAAACGAAGGCGAGGGCGACGAGCTGGGCCAGGGCGCCGGTGACCAGGGTCTCATGTTCGGTTATGCCTGCAAAGAAACACCCGAGCTGATGCCCCTGCCCATTCAACTCGCTCACCGCTTGACAGAGCGCTTGACACAGGTGAGAAAAGATAAAATCCTGTCCTGGCTCAGACCCGATGGAAAATCACAGGTCACAGTGGAATACTCAGAAGGAGTCCCCGCACGGGTGACGAATGTGGTGATCGCAACCCAGCATAAAGACATGCTGGATGAATTCCCGAATGAGAAGGAAGAGCACAAATTTATCAGGAACGCAATTATTGAACAGGTAGTTCTGCCAGTCTTAAAAAAGGCCGGCATTGCCTATGATGAAAATATCATTGTTAACGGAACGGGGAGATTTGTGCTGGGCGGGCCTGAAGCGGATACCGGGCTTACCGGCCGCAAGATCATCGTCGATACCTACGGGGGATATGCCCCTCATGGCGGTGGAGCTTTTTCCGGCAAAGACCCTTCCAAGGTAGATCGCTCCGCCACTTACATGGCCAGATACATTGCGAAAAATATAGTCGCTGCCGGACTCGCCGACAACTGTGAGGTCCAGCTGTCCTACAGTATCGGCGTGGCAGACCCGACTTCGGTACAACTGAAAACTTTCGGAACCGGTAAACTTCCCGACGATCAGCTCACGGAAATTGTGACGAAAACTTTTCCTTTAAGACCCAAAGAAATTATTCGTCATCTGGACCTTAAAAAGCCCCGCTATAAATCTGCTGCTGCATACGGACATTTCGGTCGTGAAAGCAGTGATTTCACCTGGGAAAAAACCGATATGACCGCTACTCTGAAAAAATATTTAAAGAAAGAAGCTTAAGATGGACTCCAATTCAACTGAAACTCTGGAAATGCTCCCCTACAAAGTTGCCGACACAGCTCTGGCTGATTTTGGACGCAAAGAGATCCTGCTGGCGGAAAATGAAATGCCCGGCCTCATGTCCCTGAGGGAAAAATACGGCCGCAGCAAACCTCTCGCCGGGGCTAAAATCGCCGGCTGCATACACATGACCATACAAACAGCCGTGCTCGTTGAGACCCTCATCGAACTGGGTGCAAAAGTCCGCTGGTCCTCCTGTAATATTTTCTCCACACAAGATCATGCTGCGGCAGCTCTGGCAGCTGAAGGAATTCCGGTATTTGCCTGGAAGGGCGAAACTGAAGAGGAATACTGGTGGTGTATCGAGCAAACCCTGGATTTCGGAGATGGAACGGGGCCGGATCTGCTCCTTGATGACGGAGGCGATCTGACAAAGGTTGTGCTGGAAAACCGCACGGACCTCATCGGTTCGATCCGGGGAGTATCGGAAGAAACAACTACGGGAGTACACCGGCTTTACGACCTCTGGGAACGGGAGGAATTACCCTTCCCGGCCGTTAATGTGAATGATTCCGTTACAAAATCCAAATTCGATAATAAATACGGCTGCCGGGAATCTCTGGCAGACGGCATCAAACGCGGTACGGATATTATGATCGCCGGAAAAACCGTTGTGGTGTGCGGCTACGGCGATGTGGGGAAAGGCTGCGCTCAATCCATGAAGGGCTACGGCGCCAGGGTTGTCGTCACTGAGATCGACCCCATCAATGCACTCCAGGCTGCCATGGAAGGGTTTGCCGTCAAAACCATGGATTCGGTTGCAGCAACGGGAGATATCTTCGTTACCGCCACCGGCTGTAAAGACGTCATCACCGGAGAACACCTGGAAAAAATGAAAAACAATGCCATCGTTTGCAATATCGGTCATTTCGACCATGAAATCGATGTTGCATATCTGGAATCCAGAGCGGATATCAGGGAATTCAATGTAAAACCCCAGGTGGACAGATTTGAATTCCCCGACGGCCATTCGATCCTGCTGCTTTCCAGAGGGCGGCTGGTGAATCTCGGCAACGCTACCGGACACCCCTCTTTTGTGATGTCAACTTCCTTCACCAATCAAATTCTTGCCCAGATAGCCCTGTGGGAGGGAAATGTTGGCGCCGGAGTCCATGTACTGCCCAAACCGCTCGATGAGGAGGTTGCCCGCCTGCACCTAAAACATCTGGATGCCGAACTGACCATTCTCTCAGACGAACAGGCCGAGTACCTCGGTATCCCGAAAAAGGGACCTTTCAAACCGGATTATTACAGGTATTAGGGGAGAAAGACAAAAGGAAAAGAGTAAAGAATATCGAAGTTAGCGGTTTATTGTACTTTATGAGTCCTGCTTACAATGGATCCAAGGATATTCATTGATTCTGCAGAATCCTTGATCAGGGATTCAGGCTTAGTGCTGTCACGGTTAACGCCACTTATTTTATCAATAATCTTCAACCAGTAATTAGATTCTCTCATCTCGCCTAAAGCGATTCTGACTTTGTTGTTAAAATCCGCTTTAGATGACCCGGCATTGTTCTCTTAACTAACGGTCCTTTAAGAGGTAGCAACTTTGACTATTGGACAGCGAATAACTCTCAATTCAGCAGGATAAGGAGGAGTGAGTAAATATTTCAAGACAGTAAGTGCAAATTCAACCAATCTTTCCGTCTTTCATTATTTTCAAAATGCGTTTGTATTTACCCAGTGAGGGATGATTTATTACAAAATATATTTTTAAAAATCTTACTTGATCTAATTTTCCCAAAGGGTAACGCATAAATGTTTTGATCCATCGCAAACTCGTGATCACCGTCATGTATGATAAATAACTTATCCAGTTTCAGGTCATGAATACTGATTCTCATGGAGGCAGAAATATGAGGTGAGCTGGTTCGTTTTATTTCAAAACCAAATCGATTTGTCCCGTAGTTCACCAACAGGTCTAATTCAGCACCTGCATGAGTGCCCCAAAAATAGCAGTCTTTGTAATCCACATTCATCTTTTGAATCAATTCGCAGATGACAAATCCTTCCCAGGATGCACCGATCTTGGGGTGGCGATATAGTTCCATTTCGGAACGGATCCCCAATAAGGCATGTAACAGACCTGTGTCACGGAAGTACACTTTCGCTGATTTCACCTGACGTTTTTTAAGATTTTCCATCCATGGAGGTAATTGCCAAATGACAAGTGCACCTGTGAGGATATCCAGATATCTACGAACAGAAGTATGCGACACTCCAAAAGCTCTTGCAAGCTCATTCCCGTTCCAGGTTTGGCCATGATAATGTGCAAGCATGCTCCAGAAACGATACAGGGTTTGGGCTGGTATTTGTACTCCCAATTGCGGAATATCCCGTTCAAGAAAAGTTTGGATAAAACCCCTCCGCCAGGTGAAGCTGGCTGACGGTGAAGCTGCAAGATAAGAACGCGGAAAACCTCCCCTGACCCATAACTGATCCCGATTTTCATTCCCCACTTCCAGCGTATTGAAACCGGGCAATTCGTAGTATAATATTCGACCGGCCAAAGTCTCGGAACTTTGCTTCAATAGTCCGGGTGAAGCGCTCCCCAGAATCAGAAAGGTTGTCGAATTATCTATTCGGTCAACCAAAACCCTCAACACGGGAAACAGGTCTGCGCGACGTTGAATTTCATCAATTATGACCAGCCCGGATAACGATTGCAGGGCGAGTTTAGGTTCAGTCAGTCGGGCAAGGTCATCAGGATCTTCCAAATCAAAACGGTGTACTGGTTTTTCATATATTTTTTCAATATCCCGGGTTATTGTGGTTTTCCCCACTTGCCTAGCACCCAGTACTGCTACTATTGTAGAATGATTCAAAAGATCTAAAATCGTTTGTATATGAACCGTTCTGTTGATTTTCATAGGCTTAATTTACCTCGTATTATGAACATGATACATTCATATTTCAAGGTAATGGGATAAATATTAAGGGTAAGGGGGAAAGAGGATCGGAGTGTGCGGTTTAATGTACATTATTAGTCCTGGTTATGATGAATCTGATGATATTCATTAATTCTTCAGATTCCCTGATCAGGGATTCAGGCTTGGTGCTGTCACGGTTAGAGCCATTTATTTTATCAATAACCCTCAACCAGTGAGTTGACTCTCTCATCTCTCGTATTGCGATTCCGGTTTAATTGTTCAAATCCGTTTTAAATGACCCGGCCTGGCTCTCTTCATGGTTCCCCCCTGAAGAGGCAGCACTGGAAAGCTGATACCGGATGACCTGGAATTTAGTTGTCCTGGGCAGCTGTGGTAAAAAATTTAAATATCAACCGCAAAATTAAATAATCGGTCTGAAAGATTATTCCTGCCCACCAAACTTCCTTTAATCTTTCATCTTTTGTCTTTCATCTTTCGTTACCGCAACGCCGATTTGATAATAGGTAAACCCCAGCTCCTGCAGCTTTTCCCGGTTGTACTGATTCCGGCCGTCAAAGATGACCGGGGTTTTCAGGCGCTTCTTTATCTCGGTGAAGTCAGGGCTCCTGAATTCCTTCCATTCCGTAAGCAGTAAGAGGGCATCGGCGCCCTCCAGAGCTTCATATTTGTTTTGACAGTAGGTAATTCCATCAACGGCCTTGAAATAAAGCTCCCTGGCCTGTTTTGTGGCATGAGGATCAAAAGTACGGATGACGGCGCCTCTTTCGATCAGGGCCGGGATTACCGTGAGACTGGGTGCTTCACGCATGTCATCCGTTTCGGGTTTGAAAGCAAGACCCCAGACGGCAAATTTGCGCTTAGTCAGAGTCGCCCCCTCACCCCGGGCTGAAAAATGATCCAGAATTCTGTTAATAAAATGAGTCCGCTGATTGCGGTTGATAGCAACTACAGCTTTGATCAGTTCGGGGTTCATCCCCTGTGCTTCCGCAGTCCGGATCAGCGCCCGCACATCCTTGGGGAAACAGCTCCCGCCAAAACCTATGCCCGGGTAAATGAATCTGAAACCGATGCGCTGGTCACTGCCGATACCCTGCCGCACCTGATTGACATCGGCACCGACCTTTTCACAGATCATTGCGATCTCGTTCATGAAGGAGATTTTCGTAGCCAGCATGGCATTTGCAGCGTATTTGGTCATTTCGGCACTGCGTACATCCATGGCAATAAAACGCTCGTGATTCATCGTAAAGGGACGATATAATTCCTTCATGATCTCCAGGGCTCTCTCGCTGTTCGTCCCGACCACAACCCGGTCAGGTTTCATGAAATCGTGGATGGCAGACCCCTCTTTGAGAAATTCGGGATTCGAGACGACATCAAAAGGTATCGAAACCTGCCTGCGCTCAAGCCCGTCCCTGATGGCCGACTGGACCTGATCCGCCGTTCCCACAGGTACGGTAGATTTATCTACTACTACAAGATAATCCGAAATTTCTCTGCCAATCTCTTTTGCAACCTCGAGTACATACTTGAGATCCGCGCTTCCGTCTTCGCCCTGGGGAGTTCCCACTGCTATTAAGGCCACCTTCGCACCTGTAAGTGCATTTTTTAGATTGGTGCTGAAATGCAGTGTTTCCTTGGTAAAACTTTCTGTGATCAGACGCCCCAGACCGGGCTCGTAAAGCGGGATTATTCCGTCATTCAAATCCCTGATCTTTTGCCGGTCATTATCCACACAGGTGACATCATTGCCCATCTCTGCAAAACAGGCGCCCGTGACAAGCCCCACATATCCGGTTCCGATGATGGTTATTTTCATAGGTTAAATTATTTAGAGTTTCAAAATTTATAAATAAGCAGTTTCCGCCGGCCAAAAATATTTTCCTATTCGTATTCCGTGAGACAGAGTAAAATCCGGAATTAATTTTTGGCCCTTCGGCAATATGATATTGTTCCGACAGACCGCCTTTACAGCTGTCATAATTGAAAGGTTCCCGCTGACCATTGCCGACCGGCAGTACTCAGAGATTAATACCATAGGAAAACCCTACTAAAAAATCAGTTGAATCCGATTGCAGCCAGTTTTTATAGACGGCAAGATAGGGCGCATAAACGGATGATACAAGCTTGATCCGGAAC
>JAJRUW010000034.1 GCA_024277615.1 Fidelibacterota bacterium
TTGGACTCGATATTACATCCCATAATAACTGTTCCATCTTCGGTCAGGAGCGCTGCACCGACCTTATATTTACTGTAAGGAGCCTTGGCTCTGTTTCGTGCTGTTCGCGCGTATTCAATCAATTCTTCAGTGTTCATCGTTTTAACCAGTAAAATTTACCCTTGGAAATTAGGAACATTATGACAGACCCTGCAATAAATCCTCCGATGTGCGCAAACCAGGCCACGCCGCCGCCAGTACGATCAAAATTACCCATCCCTTCTATGATCTGTGAGGCAAACCAAAAGCCTATTACAGCTATGGCTGGCAGAACCATCGGAAAGATGAATACAAGAACATGGATGCGGGCTGCAGGATATTTGAGGATGTATCCTGCCATGATCGCCGAAATTGCTCCGGAGGCCCCAATCATCGGCGCAGTAGAAGACGGATCGGAAAGTACATGTGATAATCCTGCCAGGATACCGCCTGCAAAATAAAACAGGATGAATTTTTTATGTCCTAGAATTCCCTCAACATTGTCCGCGAAAACATACAAAAATAACATGTTCCCCGCAAGATGCATCAATCCGCCGTGAATGAACATCGATGTTATCAAAGTGAGTAAGGGTGATATCGAATTGAAATCCTGAAACTGTACTCGTCCGGTGATAACCGCCGGTATGGCCCCAAAACGGTAGATAAATATCTCAAGAGTGGATTGATCCAGAGTGAGTTGAAACAGGAAAACGAAAATGTTCAGTCCCAGGATCGTCCAGGTTACATAAGGGATCAGAATCCGGGGATTGTCATCTTTATAAGGGATGAACACGGCTATTCCTTCAGATAAAAGATCGGGTCGATGGAGCTGGAATTCCCCAGATGATCCGTGGCTTCGATATGCAGGGTGTGTTTACCCCTGGTCAGAGAATTTCTGATTATATAACGACATTCCTCCCGGTATGAATTATATTCCAGTAACAGCGGCTTGCCGTCCAGGCTTGCCCGAACCGCTTGTTCACCGTCCAAACCGGCAAAGAGGTCCTTTACCTTGAAGGAAATTTCTGTCAACTCAGCGCGGTGATAAGTGGCACCGGGAACCGGAACCAGCTCTGAAATTTTCGGTGGAACGGTTTCACTGATAACCGCAAAATGCTCTGCTGATAATATGGATGTCGTTAGAGTTGTCTCATCAATTCGCCTTGTTTTTAGATAAATCCATTTTTCTTTTGCCGGATCCCGGTAGAAAATGCCTGCATGCTCTCCATCGACCATGGCCGGAATTTTCATGGAGAGCTGAAGCTCATTTTTAAAGGGTATATTTTCCGGTCCCGCCAGAAAAACGGGACCTCTCTTAAAAGGATGCGGTTTTGCAGCGGTGTCTTTAACGTCCGCCGCCTCAATCTGCACGAATACGGTATCATAAAAAGTTTCACCATCACCGTTAAGACTCAACGGCCCCACCGTCAGGTCAAAGGGTGTACCCGGGATTGCCAGGGCGCCTTTGAGCAAAAATTCCTGCCCTGTAATCTGTTTTCCTCCCAGCCAAACGGGCAGAACGCTATTCTCATTCCTCAGCACCGATGCGGGGAGAATGGCCTGTGCCGTTTTCTCTTCCAGCCCTGCAAACAGCGCATATTCCTTTCCATTCAGCCTCATAACCGGCGGCGGCGGCCCCTGTGCTCCGAGAGTGAAAGTAAAGATGATCCCCTGTTCCAGCTGCTCCGTTTTGAGACTGACCTCCGGGGCAGGCCCTGAAAGGGGAGACGACATTTGAAGCGCTTCGGGTAAAGCAGCCAGTACGGTCAACGTTGCAGAGAGCGAAATCTCATTCCCGTTGATATCCGCTGCCCGGATCAATATTTGGTGATCACCCGGTGATAAATTTAACCTGCCGTCGCTATCAGGCGACACGAAAGACAGACCTTTGGAAGCCGGGACAGTATAAAGATGGTGAAATTTGCCGAGCCTGAGATGATGCCAGAGCCTAAAGTCTCTCTCGCTGTAAACCAGAGGGTCTTCCTCCCAGCCGTAGGTATTGTAAGCTAGGGAATAGACCTGAATGCCATCCACATCAAGGGTGAGGCGATAGATGCTGTATTGAAAGGGTTGCGCATCTATTTTATCGCTGATCTTGACAGCCAATCCTATTTCTCCAAACACCTCAACAGGTTGGGATATTCGATATGATACATCCGATTCTTTCAAGGGTGTGAAGAGCCGGGGTACTATTGTGCCCGTTACCCGGGCTGACGGTTCAAGAGGTAAAATTTCCAGCGTCTTGGCAATGGGATAACTGCCGTCCGGAATGTGCAGATTAGTGGTTAGTGGGTTGACGGGATTTTCATTTGCATCCCGAATCTCAAAATGCAGATGAGGCCCGTTCAGGGAACCCGTATCTCCCGTATGACCCAAAACCTGACCTTTCTGCACCCTGAATTCATTTTCTTTGAAATAGTGGTCGAGCCGATAGCGGCCATTTTTTGTCTGAAGCTGAATTACAGCCTGATTTAGCTCAGGAAAAAAATCTTCGAGGTGTGCATAGACGGCAGTGTTTCCATCCTGCAGTTTTAGATAGATGGCCTTCCCGTATCCCGAGGAGCCCGCACGTACTCTTTGTATATAACCGCTTTCAACGGCGTAAATCTCATAACCATTCTTCCCGTATGTACGGATGTCAAGACCGGCATGATAGCGCCGGGGACGAACATCACCAAAGACGGCGGTAACGGTTCGGCTGGCATCTGTAGGCCATAAATATTGAGAGGCGGATAAAGTGGCCATGAAGAACAAAATCACACCCCAGCCAGTCATTAAAGCAGACCGTCTTTTTTTCATATATCGTTTTTTGCAGTTTTTTTATCGTTAAGTTTGGATTTAAAGTATGTGGTATTTATTCTGTTATTATGAAATATCAGGTTATAAATTACGAATACTTATTTGTAAATTATCCAAGATTATGGACTTGAAACTACTCAAATTAAAAATAAAAATTCAGTGGTTAATGTTGACAGGGCGTATCCGAAAAATGGAGCAGACCATACAAATGCCGACGGAGGCCCAAAAATTTCGCAGCGCTCTGATCAGCTTCCCCTTACAGGATGAATTTTTCCGGCTGGCTTTGTTCAGTTTTAAAAAAATTCTCGAAGACGCTGATCTGCGTGCAATTTATATTCTACTGATTCCTGAAATATACAAATCTCTTTACCGTCATTCGATGCAAAATGTTATTTTCTATGACCCTCTCAAAATTGAGACCGTGCCCGTTTTAAAACCGGTCGAGCTGCTGATCAACCTCAACCCGGATTTTTCTTTGCCTGTGGATCAATTTCTCAATACTGTTAAAGCCCGTTACCGTATCGGTTTTAAATCGGATTTTTCAGACATTTTTTATAATATTCAGTTCGATGCCGGAAAAACGGCCGTTTTGGAAAGAATATACCATCACATTGGAAAGATGATTTCAACATGAACCATTATATCGTATATGAAGATGAATTTGCCGGGGCTCTTTACCCCTTTTCACTTAATCACGCCTCGTTTGAGGTACGTTGCGGCACATTTACAAATCTCGACAGGATCCGCTCAACTCTGCAGCCGGATGACCGCCTTACCCTGCTGGTCAGATCGGAGATTGTGGATTTGATAAAAGAACGCTTCAGGGGATTCAGTGTGAATCCGGACGGGATAGAACCCGGTCTGTGGCTGAATGGCGCCTGTCTTTGGAGCATGGCGCAAATCGAAGCCTTATCTCCTGCTCATAGCTATAATGTTTCCGGACGTCTGGCGGCTTTTAAAACGGTGGAAACAGTGCTATACGAAAACATCGCCGCTTTGCTTGCCGAAGCTCAGGAAGTTTCATCAGGCATTGAAGGGATTTTGTTCACTCATATCTGGGAGGCAATATTTCACAACGGCAGGCAGATTTACCGGGATGCCGCCGAACTGTTTCTGAAAAAACCCGGCGGGGTTCACCCGTCTGCGACACTGGTTAACCCTGAGGATATCTTTCTGGGAACGGGCAGTACCGTTGGAGCAGGTGCTATTCTTGACGCTTCCGGCGGTCCCATTGTCATTGAGGAAAAAGCCTCCGTCGGGATCGGATCCCTTATCCAGGGTCCGGCGGCCATCGGCCCGGCAACAATTATTAATCCCGGTGCGAAACTTAGAGGTAATGTCTCCACCGGACCGGTCTGTAAGCTCGGAGGAGAAGTGGAGGATAGTATCCTGCAGGGTTACAGCAACAAACAGCACGACGGATACCTGGGGCACAGTTATCTCGGTGAATGGATAAATCTCGGCGCCAATACGAATACGAGTGATCTCAAAAATAATTACAGCCCCGTCCGTGTAACCCTGAATGATGAACTCATCGAGACCGGAATGCAATTCCTGGGTACTATGATGGGTGATTACTCAAAAACCGGTATTTCTACCATGCTGAATACGGGAACCATCTGCGGTATCGGCGCAAATATTTTCGGCAGTGATTTCCAGCCCAAAAGCATACCCTCCTTTGCCTGGGGTAAAAAGGGCCGGACTGAACTCGACAAATTCATTAAAACCTGTGAAATAATGAAAGCCCGCAGGGGTTTAAAACTCTCGGTGGCTGAGCGTGAACATTTGGCTTATCTCTATGAGAACAGCTTGTGAGCATTAAGTTATTTTTTGGTGAAAATAAGTCCAACATGGGCATCACCAGTGATAGACCTGATGCTGCAGCAGATGATATTCCGGTGGGTGGAAATATGGAAGCCGGTAACTCAAACTGGCGCATTAATCGCTTTAAGTAGATCGAAAGGAAACCAAGAAAGTTCAGTCTGTCCTCGCAGAAACTATTTCGGTAATCTTTCCGCACATGATAAGAAAAATACAGGTCGAATGCACGATTTCGGTTTAGGCCTCAACAGCGAGCTTTTGAAAATCTCACCGGGCTACCTTAATTTTGGCCCAAAGCGGGTTAAAAAATACTGTATAAATGTATTTGTGGTGAGCCGACAAACCAATTACATTTCTGCCCCAAATTTCGGAGATTTTTATGGATAATAAACAAATTGAGGGGTTAATTTGCCCCGCCTGTTCAACACCAATTTCGGAAGAAGACATGCGTAAAAAGCTGTATTGCCCAAAATGTAAAAAGAATCTAAAACAAAAAAAATACCTGGCCTTTCTGGAATTCCTCATGATGCAGGGAATAGTTGCCAATCTCGATTTTTTTGATAAAAAATTATATGGCGATGAAATCAAAAAAAGTCCTGAAATTGATGAATTAAAAGATGAGACTGACCCGAATGAGTACGAAGATAAAAAACTCAAATTCGAGCAGTATGAAGATGATATGGGATTAAAGGTTGAGCCCGAAGAGGAAGAAGACGATCTGGAAACCAATGTTTGGTCAGCTATTGATGAAGACTGGATGGAGTTCAACAGAAAACAGATCGAAAAAGACCTTAAAAAGGATAGTTAACACCACATGGAAAATAAAAACAGACAGCATCAGAAAATTAATATCGAACTCGATGAAAAAGTTGCTCCGGGCGAATATGCCAACCTTACAATGGTCACACATTCTCCTGCCGAATTCGTACTGGATTTTATCGGTATTTTACCAGGGATGCCCAAGGCGAAGGTTAAATCCAGAGTGATCATGGCACCTCAGCATGTGAAGGGTTTGTTGAGGGTCCTGGCAGACAATATCCGAAAATATGAAGAAAAATATGGTGAGATCAAGGTCTTCAAACAGGAAGACATGAAGGGCTTTGGAGCCAAGCTGCCCGACGGCGTATTACCCAATTAAGATCGATAACTTCTAATAGTTTCCCCTGCAGCGCGGAGATTTCTCCGTAACCTGCTCAATTTGACTATTGAGCGGTACCGTTCAGTCTGTATTCCCGCAGCAGATGCTCCCCGTATCGCCACACTACTATGAGCACGGTACCGTAGCCGAATCCGATGGCAGCTCCGGCAAGCACATCCGACGGATAGTGGACGCCGATATAAACCCTTGAAAACATGATCACTCCCGCCGTTGTCCAGAAAAGCAGTTTATACTTGTTGTAGAGCCAGGAGAATATCACCGCTACACCGGTTATATTTGCAGCATGATTGGAAGGGAAGGATTTGTGTCCGCCCCCTGAACCTCCCAAATGATGGATCACATCCGTTCCCAAGCCGTACCACGGCCTGAGTCTCAATTCAAAACCTTTGATGAAACTCCCCGTTTGGTCGCTGAGGATCACTACCAGCGGGATGAGTACGGCCAGTTTAAGGCGGTTTTTCGGGTCTTTCGCCAGCAGAATTACCCACACGAGCAGTAAGGGTATGACGAAATTCGCCGATCGGTCAAACAGCGGCATGATGATATCAAAAACCGGATTGGAGAGAGTCCGGTTGATAAAAATCAACAGAGTTTTATCCAGCTCCAGAAGCGCATTTAACATATTAAGAGCATCGCACCTTAAAGCTGTAAGACAAATTCAAAAGCCTGTTCGCTTTGCAGACTGTGGTTTTTTCGCCATAATTCGCGAAAGTCGGTTTGCAGGTGTTTTTCATTGGTCAAAATTACGGCATCCCCTACTGAAGTTCATAATAAATAGCACTACACCAGCCTGAATCAGACTCATGAATTTGTAACCTCTCACCTGAAATAATATCCAAAGTCTGAACAAAGAAAGGAAACAGAATGTTTGGATTTGGAAAAAAGAAGACGGTTGACACACATGAATTTACAGATGCTACGTGGTCTGATAATATTAACGCAGAATCCGGGTTTGTTCTCGTGGATGTCTGGGCGCCCTGGTGCAGTCCCTGCAAGCTGATCGGACCAATAGTTGACGAATTGGCTGCAGAGTATGCAGGGCGTGTGACTTTTGGAAAAATCAATGCGGATCATAATCAAAAACCAAGGGACTTCAAGGTGCGCGGCATTCCCACACTGCTGTTCTTTAAAAATGGAAAATTAATTGATCGCATTGTAGGTGCAAAACCCAAGAATCAGATCAGTGCTATGCTGGAAAAACACATCCCGCCGGCAGCCTCTGCCTGAAACTATTATTCAGGATGATGAGAAAACGATCCTGCTCTTCCGCTGGTGTGGCACGTGACCCCCATCGTAATTTCGTTGCATGGCAAAGGATGAAATTGAACTCATTAAACTTGCACAAAAAGGAGATCATGCAGCTTTGACGGCCCTGGTAAAGCGTCACTCGCCGCGTATCTATAACCTTGGTCTGAGAATGATGCGCAACCAGGCAGATGCAGAAGATGTGCTGCAGGAAACTTTTCTCACTCTGGTTAAGAAGATCGGCACTTTCAAAGGTCAGTCCTCTCTGTACACCTGGCTTTACCGAATTGCCATGAATATTTCTCTCGAAAAACTGAAGGATAAGCATCGTATAAATGTTACGGCATCCATCGATGACCCGCTGTATGAAAACCTTGGTCGTTTTGAACCTTTGGAATTACCGGATTTTTCAAACGATAAACTCAACCCTAACCAGTTTCGCAAGTATCTTGATACCGCCATGGAAACTCTGAACGCAAAATTGAGAGCTGTCTTCATCCTCAGGGATATCGAGGGCAGACCCATTGCTGAAACCGCGCAAATTCTGGGTCTTACTGAATCGAATGTGAAAGTCAGACTTATGCGAGCCAGACTGGCCCTGCGGGATAAATTATCGGAAATCATGAAAGCTGAGGACTGGTATGATCAAGTTTAAACCGGCTGAGGAGATCAAAGCTCTGCTGTGCGAACAAATGGGTGAAGACTTCAACCAGCCCGCCTGTGAAAAGTTAAAACAGTACATGGAAGAATGCCCCGAATGTAAGGTATATTATGACTCAGTTAAAAAAGTCATCAAATTATACCGGGTCGCGGATGAAACCCGGGAGCTCCCCGAAGAGGTTTCTGACAGACTCTTTAAAGTGCTTGATTTGAAAAAGGAAACCTGATGGAAAAACTGCTGATACCTGCACAATCTGATAATTTATTTGGAACAATGGACGACCATTTCGGAAGAGCCGGATGGTACCTGGTAGTTGATACGGAGGGAACTTTACACGCTGCCGTCCCCGGAAACGCAGACTCGCACCACGCCGGAATTTTCCGGATGAGTAAAGAGCTGGCTTTCCAAGCTACTCTTACAAGTCACATGGGTCCGGGCGCCTGGCAGAAGGCTCAGGCACAGGGCGTTAAAATTTATATGCTTGAAAAACCGACTCAAATTCTGGATGCAATCCGTCAGTACAAAGACGGCAAAGCAAGACTTCTCGACTCCGGTGAGGACCTTAGCTGCGGAGGTAATTGCGGCCATTAACCTCAGCGTCTGATATATTGACCCGAACAGGCGGAATTCCCGCTGTGCTTTCTCTCCCGGTTCCGCCAGAGGTGGGCATGCGAATTGCCTGTATCACAACCCCGAAAACTCCATTATCAAACCCGGGAATCAAATAATGAATACTTGATGCTCCGGCCGGTTAAGGACAAAGTCGCAAAGAAAATCAATTCTAATTGCGAATTGTTCTTAATTACATAATATAATGATCATACAATAATTCTATTACAATTTTTTTTATGAATTACTCTTTGTAAAAATTCTGCACCCGGCTTAATTTGCCCGCCAAATTCATGCTCCGATAGAGCGTTTTATTTATGGAGATAAACGTCTGATTATATGAAATTAGTGCACAAATTTATTATTATTCTGCTTGCAATTGCCGTTTTATTGGTTTCAGGTGTCGTTTTGGTCACTGCAGGCGGATACTATCTGACACCACTGGCTGAAAGGCCATATTCGCCTTTGCACAGACTCTGGAGACCCGGAGGGCTCATGGGGCATGGACTGGGCATTGTGGGTAGTTTTATGATTATCATCATGCTGGGCTATTCACTAAGAAAACGGGTTAGAAGATTCCGCCGCTGGGGTCACATCAGTATCTGGCTGAATTATCATATATTTTTCGGGATTGCCGGGCCGATTCTGATCATTTTTCATACTTCTCTAAAATATAATGGCATTGTTGCCGTCTCCTTTTGGTCGATGATTGCCGTAGCAGTCTCGGGCTTTTTAGGGCGTTTTTTGTATGTGCAGATACCCCGGTCACGTACGGGCGTGGAATTATCCAAGAAAGAAATCGAGGTTCGCAACAGTGCCCTGCGGGAAACACTGAAAAAGGACTATCATCTCAACGAGGAGGAAGTTAAACAGTTGGAAAAAATGGGACAGGCCGTTGACCGCCAACCGGGCTTCCTGCGTGTAATACTTCTCTTCCCTTTTAAAAACCTGTCACTCAGTTTAAAAATCCGCCGACAAACCAGAAAGATCATGGCGAAAAAGCAAATAGAACGAAAGTATTTAAGAGAACTGAGTAAGTTAATGCGAAGAAAGGCAATTTTCAGCCGACGGATCTATCTGTTGAATCAAATGCACCGGGTGTTTCATTTCTGGCATGTTGTCCACAAACCTTTTGCCTATGTTATGATCTCTATCATGATCCTCCACGTTGCCGTTACAACTTATATGGGACTCACATGGATATTTTAAACCTAAGTGAAAGCACAGATACAATTATACTGGCGGTTATTATTATTCTCGCAGCGCTGATTCCTTACATTTTCAGTTTAGTGAACAAAGAAAAAAAAATCCGTAAACTCTATCGAAACGCCGTTGATGAAGGCACTGACAAGCCTCTGCTACAACATCCCATCTTCGACCTGGCCGCCTGCATCGGCTGTGGGGTTTGTACGGAGGTCTGTCCCGAAGGTCGGGTGCTCGGGGTCATCAACGGCAAGGTTGCCATCGTCAACGGTGCCCGCTGTGTGGGACATGGCGAATGCGCCCGGCATTGTCCCGTCGGTGCCATCAAGATCGGGCTGGGCGACATTTCAATCCGTGAGGATATACCCAAATTATCTGCCGATTTTGAAACTTCCGTTCCCGGAATATATATTGCCGGCGAACTGGGAGGGCTGGCACTGATCCGTAATGCCATCGAACAAGGTGTCAAGGTTGTAGATGCCATCGCCGCCAAAGCAGCTGCGACAAAGCAAAAGGAAAATATTCTCATTATCGGTGCAGGGCCCGCAGGGATTGCCGCCGCCTTACAATGTGTGAAGAAAAAACTGAATTACAGGATCATTGATCAGGAATTCCCTGGCGGGACCATCCTGAACTATCCCAGGCGAAAATTGACTCTGGTGCAGAAAGTTCATCTTCCTCTCTATGGTGAAATGTCGAAACAGACATATTCCAAAGAAGACCTGCTGGAACTGTGGGACGAAATGATCGATAAATACGAAATCAAAATCCAAACCATGCAGAAGCTGGAAAGCATTACTCCCCTGGAAAAAGGATATGCTGTCAAAACCAACCAAGCCACTTTTCAGGCGGAGCAAATAATCCTGGCCCTGGGACGCAGGGGCATTCCACGAAAACTGGGAGTTCCCGGAGAAGCGCTGACAAAAGTCATGTACAAACTCATTGACACATCCTCGTATACGCATAATAAACTGCTGGTAGTGGGAGGAGGCGATTCAGCCGTTGAGGCCGCCATGGGCCTTGCGCACCAAACCGGCAATCAGGTTACAATTTCCTATCGAAAGGAAAATTTTTTCCGACTTAAAAAACGAAACAATGACGCCATCCAGAGCGCTCTCAAGCTCAAAGAGGTGCAGGTTATCTTTTCCTCTACCGTCAAAGAAATCCTGGAAGACAAAGTCATCCTGGTTCAGGCCGGAAAGGAAATTGAGCTGCAAAATGACTATACCTTCATCTTTGCAGGAGGAGTCCTGCCCTTCAAATTACTCGAAAGCATCGGGATCAGTTTTGGCAAAGTTGTTGAATCACAATTATAAGTCTATGCCAGTGTATCAACGTCTGAAATCCTGTAACTCAACTCGCTTACACCTTTTCAGGGATGTGTTCTGCCTGCTTTTTACCGCCTGTGTTTCCCTTTCAGTGGCCTCTGCGCAATTTTCGCCCGGGAAACTCAGCACTCCCCATAATTTTTTAAAAGGCAACAAAAACTGCAATAAATGCCATTCCAAAGGGAAAGTCGTCGATACACAGGACTGCCTGGATTGCCACACTATACTCCGCTCGCGGATTACAGCGGTGAAGGGCTACCACGGCAGGTTGGATGATCAGAATTGCGTTAAGTGTCACTCGGAGCATTACGGGCGCAGTTATAAGATGATCTTCTGGAAAAATGGTCAGGAAAACTTCGATCACCGGCTTACAGGTTTCAAAATCATAGAGAAACATGCCGTCCTCAAATGCCGGCAGTGTCATAAGCCGGAATTGATTAAAGCAGCGGATGTAACCCAATGGGAAACGGACCAGAGATCAAATAAATTTCTAGAAAAAACATTTCTCGGACTCGGGACGGAATGCGAAGATTGCCACGAGGATGTTCACAAAAAAAAATTCAGTGAAAGTTGCACCACCTGCCACGATGAGTTCGACTGGCACAAAGCGCAGGCCGGTTTTGATCATACCAAAACGCATTTCATTTTAAAATACTCCCACCTCAATGTAAAATGTGCAGACTGCCACTATACTGCCGCGAAGGGAAATTCACTGGACCTGAGTTTCTCCCTGGCAGAGGGTGATAAATGTCAGAACTGTCATGAAGATGTTCATAAAGGGAATTTGGCTGATAACTGTCTGGAATGCCACGACGAGAGCAAATGGACGGCTGCACAAAAGAACTTTAACCACGCCAAAACAAAATTTCCCCTGGAGACCGCCCATCTGAAACTTACCTGCAATTCCTGCCACTACACGGATAAAAAAGAGGGGAAAACAGATCTTACTTTTGCCCTGGCAAAGGGAGATAACTGCACTCGTTGCCATGAGGATATCCACCGTAAGGCCTATGGCCGGGACTGCACTAAATGTCATGAAGTCATCAAGTGGAAAGAGGTCAAAACATTTGATCATAACACTACAGAATTTCCTCTGAAGGGTCGTCATCAGCAGGTTAAATGCACGAAATGTCATACAAACGGTGAAATCCCGAAGCTGCAGCATGATCTGTGCGGCAGGTGTCATGAAGACCGCCACGCCGGACAGTTCGCCGGGGAAAACAGCGGGATGGACTGCGCGCGCTGTCATTCGGAAAAGGACTGGAAACCCTCACTTTTTAATCTTGCCCAACACCAAAAAACACATTTCCCCCTGGAGGGTGCTCATGTTGCCGTACCCTGTTTTTTGTGCCATAAA